>JABFYH010000026.1 GCA_013361335.1 Gemmatimonadaceae bacterium
CGTGAACGGTGAACCGTGAACGCCGCAGGACGTGCGCCACCGCATCGTAGCGGGCCCGTGCTGTCAGGTGCCGACGAGCAGCTCGGCGCCGGCGGCGGTCACGCGATGCGATACGAGCGGGAGAGGCGGGTCGGCTTCGTCGGCGACGGTGATGGCAGTGCGGAGTGCCGCCTTCCCACTCTCGACGCCGGCGCGGTCGCGGGCGAAGATCGTCGCCATCGGCTCGCCCTGCTCCACCCAGTCGCCCGGACGCACGCTGATCATGAACCCGACCGACAGGTCGAGGCTGTCTTCCATCGTCGTGCGTCCGCCGCCGAGTGCCGTGATGCCACGCCCTACCGCTCGCGGCTCCACGCGCGCCACGAACCCTCGGCGCGCCGACGCATAGAGCTCCACCTCCGCCGCCTGCGGCAGCAATGCGGGGTCGTCGACCACGGCAGGATTTCCCCCCTGTGCCTCGATGATCTTCTGGAAGTGCTCGGCGGCGCGACCGGTACCGATCGCCTGCTCCATCCGCCGACGCGCCGCATCGTGGTCCGACGCGGCGCCGGCGAGCACCAACATCTCGGCGCCGAGCGCGTAGGTGACGGACATCAGGTCAGGCGGCCCCTCACCGCGCAGCGCGAGGATCGATTCCTCCACTTCGAGCGCGTTGCCGCAGGCGCGGCCCAGCGGCCGATCCATCGCGGTGAGCAGCGCGACGACGGGTGTGCCGTGATCGGCGCCCAGCTCGATCATCGTGCGTGCGAGCTCCAGGCCGCGGTCGAGCTCGGGGAGGAAGGCGCCCGAGCCGCGCTTGACGTCGAGCACCAGACCGGTGAGCCCTTCCGCGAGCTTCTTGCTCATGATGCTCGCGGCGATGAGCGGGATCGCCTCGATCGTGCCCGTCGCGTCGCGGAGCGCGTACATCTTCCGGTCGGCGGGGGCGATCTCCGCCGTCTGCCCGATCAATGCGCAGTCGAGGGTCTCGAGCTGCTGCTTCGCCTCCGCGAGTGAGAGGTCGGTGCGAAAACCGGGGATGGATTCCAGCTTGTCGAGGGTGCCGCCGGTGTGGCCGAGCCCGCGGCCGGACATCATCGGCACGGCGACGCCGAGCGACGCGATGAGCGGAGCGAGCACGATGGAGACCTTGTCGCCGACGCCGCCCGTCGAGTGCTTGTCGATGCGCGGCTTGTCGAGGTACGCGAGATCGAGGGTGTCGCCGCTGCGGAGCATCGCCTCGGTGAGCGCCGCGGTCTCGCCGCGATCCATGCCGCGGAGAAAGCACGCCATCAGGAAGGCTGCCATCTGATAGTCGGGGACGTGGCCGGCGGCGTAGGCATTGGCCAGGGCGCGCCACTCGCCGGCGTCGATCCGCCCGCCGTCCCGCTTCCGCTCGATCAGGCGCAGTGCGAGCATTGACCCGTCTCCGGGGTATCCGTACACTGGCCGGCGAACCCGGCCGGCTCAGGTCGTTCGTTCCCACGGTGCGTCGGCATCCACCGCGCCGGCCGCCTGCTCACCTGCATTCTGGAGCCTCTCATGTTCATGTCCCTCGCGACGCCGCGCCGCCTGTGGAGCGCCGCCGCCGTGCTCACGATCGCGATCCTTCCGGCCCGTGCCGTCGCCCAGTCGGCGGCAGAGCACGTGGCGCTCGGCGACAAGGACCATGTGGCGATGAACGCGCCCGGCGCGCTCCAGCACTACGAGACGGCCATCTCGGCGGACCCGAAGTCGTACGAGGCCCTCTGGAAGGCGGCGCGTGAGGCGGTGGACGTCGGGGAGTTCAACGCGAGCGCCGAGGAGCGCGACCGCCTGTACTCGATGGCAGAACTATACGCGCGCCGCGCCGTCGAGGCGAATCCGTCGGATGCCGAGGGGCACTTCCAGCTCGCGCGCGCGCTGGGCCGCAAGGCGCTGTCGCTCGGCGCGCGGGACCGGGTCAAGTACGCCGGCGACGTGCGGACGCACGCATTGGAGGCGTTGAAGATCAACCCGAAGCATCCCGGCGCGCTGCACGTGATGGGGATGTGGAACTACAATGTGATGCGTCTGAGCGGCATGACCCGGTTCATGGCGAAGACCTTCCTCGGCGGCCGGGTGTTCGACTCGGCGAGCTGGGAGGAGGCGCAGCGCTACATGGAGGAGTCGGTCGCGAACGAGCCGAACCGGCTGGTGCACCACCTCGACCTGGCGCGGGTGTACGCGGCCCGCGACGACAAGGACCGGGCGCGGGCGCAGTACGAGGCGACGATCCGTGGCACGGCGACCGACTACAACGACCGCCACTTCCAACGCCAAGCCTCGGACGAGATTCAGGAAGTGCGGTGACCGTGATCCGTGATCCGTGATCCGTGAACCGTGATCCGTGACGACGAAGGGCACACCGGACTGACCCGGGGTGCCCTTCACGCTTCTCGAACCGTTCTCGACGCCGTTACCGTTCACCGTTCACGGATCACGGTTCACGGATCACGAGCTCATTCGACGTCCAGCTCCGCTTCCCGTCGGAGGTCTCGCTCGGCGGCGCGGCGGATCTTGCGGCGCTGGAGGGCGCGACGGGCGCCGCGGAGCTCGTCGCGCAGGTCCTCCCAGGCGTCCCGCCCGCGACGGCGTGTCGTGCGCCCGACACGGCTGGCGCGAGCGCGCAACGCCGCCCGCGTTTCCGCGCCGCTTTGCGGGGCCGAGAGCAGGGCCGCCCCTGCCCCCACCATGAGCCCGACGGCGATACCCACCCCGAAGATCGCAACCTGCTGCCAGTCGGTCTCGTGGGCCGGGAGGGAGGTCGTCGGCGGCTCCGGCCGCCGCGCCGGCGCGGCACGGCCGGTGCCAGGGGAGGTCGTGGCGCGGGCAGTGCCGCGCGTGCGTGTAGGTCCGGCGTAGGACATTGGATAGGCTACGGTGGAGGTCGGTGGTGGTTTAGAAATTGCGTTCAGCCTTCGAGACTCAGATCAGGAGCAGGCCTCAGGTCGACGCGTGGCGTCCCGTCCCGAGGTGCAATTCAGTCATCGGACGCCCCGGTGCCCCGCCACTCTCCTGCGGTCACCGGACGCGCTCTCATCACATGTCAGCGGTCCCGAGGCCTCGCATGGGAAGCAACGGCAAAACTGTCCTGCTCGTCGAGGACAACGAAGACAACCGCATCGTCTATTCCACGATCCTTCGCCACTTCGGCTACGAGGTGAGCGAGGCGTTGAACGGTGAAGAGGGGATCGCCAAGGCGCGCGCCGAACGGCCGGACCTGATCCTCATGGACATCTCCATCCCGATCATCGACGGATGGGAGGCCACGCAGGTCCTGAAGCACGACCCCCTCACGCGCGACATCCCCATCATCGCGCTCACGGCGCATGCCCTGGCGTCCGATCGGGAGAAGGCGATGGAGGTCGGGTGCGACGGCTACCTCGCGAAGCCCTGCGAGCCTCGTGCAGTCGTCGCCGAAGTGCAGCGGTTCCTCGGCAAGGACGCAACGCAGAATGCCGGCTGAGGAGATGTCCGGCCACGCCGGCGTGCTGTCCGACGATGCACCGACGTCCGGCACGCCGGACGCCGCCGTGCCGACGAGCGACCGTGGCACGACCGAGCGGCCCGTCGCCGACCGCGCCGTCCCGACCCCGACGTCCTCCGAGGTACCGCGGGAGGCACAGGAGCCCTCGACCCAGGGCCACATTCTCGTCGTCGATGACCACGAGGACAACATCGAGGTGCTCAAGGTCCGCCTGGAGAGCTGGGGCTACGGCACCGCCTCCTGCTCCAACGGCGCCGAGGCGCTCGCCTACGTCGAGCAGTCGCCGCCGGACCTCATCCTGCTCGACGTGATGATGCCGGAGATCTCCGGCATCGAGGTGGCGCGGCGCATCAAGGGGAACACCGCGCTCCCCTTCATCCCGATCATCATGCAGACCGCGCTCGACTCGACCGAGGACAAGGTCGAGGGGCTCGAGGCGGGGGCGGACGACTACATCACGAAGCCGATCGACTTCGCCGAGCTGAAGGCGCGCCTACGGTCCATGCTGCGCATCAAGCGGCTCCAGGAGGCGCTCGAGGAGCGGGAGAAGGAGCTGCTCGAGGTGAACGAGCGGCTGCGGTTCATGTCGCAGACGGACGGGCTCACGGGGCTCGACAACCGCCGCCACCTCAACGAGCGGATCGACGAGATGTTCCAGCACGCGCAGCGGCTCAACGAGGCCTTCTCGCTCGTGATGTGCGATCTGGACAAGTTCAAGAGCGTGAACGACACCTACGGCCATCAGGCGGGGGACGAGGTGCTCAAGCAGCTCGCCCGCATCCTCAAGGAAGAGGCGCGCGAGATCGATCGGGTGGGCCGATACGGCGGCGAGGAGTTCATGCTGCTGCTTCCGGGCACGGTGCTCGACGCCGCGGTGACGTTCGCCGAGAGGGTGCGGAAACGGATCGAGGCTCATACATTCACCTTCGACGGGGGCTCCCTCCAGCGCACGGCCAGCTTCGGGGTGTCGGGCTGGCCGCATCCGACGATCAGCGACAGCGACGGGCTCGTGCGAACGGCGGACGACGCGCTCTACGTCGCGAAGGAGACGGGCCGCAATCGCGTCATCCGGTACGACGGCGACGAGTTCAACGCGCACCAACCCACCCAGCACGGAGCAGACGCTGACTCCAGTCCCGACTTCGCCGCCGCCGACTCCGGAGACTCCACCCAGCGGTGACGAGCTGGCGCGCCTCCGCGCGCGCGTCGCCGAGCTCCAGAAGGAGCGCGACCACCTCGCCGCGATCGTCGACATCCTTCAGGACGTGTCGGCGTCCCTCCACTTCGTCGACGTCCTCCAGACGATCGCCCGCAAGCTCGGCGAGACCTTCGGGCTCGACCGGTGCGCGATCTTCCTCTCCGGCGACAAGGACGAGGTCCGCCTCGTCGCCAGCTACGAGGACCCGACCATCCGCAACCTCGTCGTGGATCTCAACCGCTATCCGGAGCTGAAGCGCGCCTTCGAGAGCGGCGAGACGGTCTTCATCCCCGACGCCGCCAACGATCCGATGCTGCGCAGCATCAAGGCGCAGCTCGACACGCGGAACGTGCGCTCGATCGTCGTCGTCCCGATTCGTTGGGAGGGCTCGGTGATCGGAGCGATCTTCCTCCGCACCGAGAAGAACGCCGAGCCGTTCAGCGAGGCGGACGTCCGCTTCTGCCAGACGGTGGCGTCGCTCACCGCCAAGGCGCTCCGGAACGCGCACCGCTTCGAGACGCTGCTGCACAGCCAGGAGGACGTCGGCATCGCCCAGCGCAAGGCGGAGCTCCAGCGCGTCGCGCTCGTGGGCTTCATGCGCCGATTGCTCGATCGCTACGGGCGCAGCGAGGAGCACGCGTGGGCGGAGACGCTGCTCCCCAAGGCAGCGGACGAGGAGCTGGAGCGGCTGGTGACGGTGGCGATGCAGGTGCTCGAGGAAGAAGCCAAGGGCTAGGCGGGCGTCGCATGGCTTCCGTCTCGCCCGAGCGCCGCGCCGCCGAGCTGCGGGCGCTGCTGCACCAGGCGTCGTACGACTACTACGTGCTCGACCGGCCGACGCTGTCGGACGCGGAGTACGATCGCCTCTTCCGCGAGCTCCAGACGCTCGAGCGGGAGCATCCCGAGCTGCGCACCGCCGACTCGCCGACGATGCGCGTCGGCGCCGAGCCGGCCACCGCGCTCGCGAAGCACACGCACGTCGTGCCGATGATCTCGCTCGGCAATGCCTTCGACGAGGAGGAGCTCACGGATTGGGAGGAGCGGATCGCCCGCCTGGTGGGGGACGACGCGCGCCGCGCGGGATACGTCGCCGAGCTCAAGATCGACGGCGCCGCGGTGAGCCTCACCTATCAGGACGGCGTGCTCACGGTCGGCGCGACGCGCGGCAACGGCGTCGTCGGGGAGGACGTCACGACGAACCTCCGCACCCTGCGCGACGTGCCGCTGCGCCTGCGCGGCGACGATGTCCCCTCGCTGCTCGAGATCCGCGGCGAGGTGTACATGCCGTTCAAGGCATTTGAAAAGCTGAACGAGGAGCGGGTGCGGGAGGGCGAGCCGGTGTACGCCAACCCGCGCAACACCGCCGCGGGGGCGCTGCGCCAGCTCGACCCGTCGATCACCGCCCGACGGCCGCTGCACTTCTTCGGCTACACGGTCGCCGTGCCGGCGGGCACCAGGCTTCCCTTCGAGACCCAGTGGCGGCTGCTCGAGACGCTCGAGCGCTGGGGCATCCCCGTCGCCCCGCATCGCAGGTGCTGCGCGTCGTTGGCCGAGGTGCATGACTGGGCGCGCGAGGTGGAGCAGACGGTGCGCGGCGCGCTCGACTTCGCAATTGACGGTGGTGTGATCAAGGTCGATAGTTTGAGGCTGCAGGACGAGCTCGGGGTCGTGGGCGGGCGTGAGCCGCGCTGGGCCATCGCGCGCAAGTTCGCACCCGACATCGCCGAGACGGTGCTGCGGGACATTCAGGTGAACGTGGGCCGAACCGGATCGCTGAACCCGTTCGCCGTGCTCGAGCCGGTGGAGATCGGGGGCACCACCGTGCAGCTCGCGACGCTGCACAACTTCGACCTCATCAAGGCCAAGGATCTGCGCATCGGCGACGTCGTGCAGGTGAAGCGCGCCGGCGACGTGATCCCGCAGATCATCGGTCCCGTGCCCGAGAAGCGCGACAGGCGCAACCCGCCGGTGCCCTACAAGCCTCCCACCCGCTGCCCCTCGTGCCGGACGCCGGTGGAGCGCGACGAGGAGGAAGCGGCGACCTACTGCCCGAACGTCGCCTGCCCCGACCGGCAGCTCGAGGCGATCGTGCACTTCGCCTCGCGCGGCGCGATGGACATCCGTGGTCTGTCCTACGCGCGCATCGAGCAGTTCATCGCCGAGTCATTGGTGCACGACGTCGCGGATCTGTACGACCCGGAGCTCACCGTCGAGCGTCTGACCGCCCTCGAGCGTTTCGCCGAGAAGTCGGCCGAGAACCTGCTCGAGGCGATCGAGGCGTCGAAGAAGCAGCCGCTGTCGCGGTTGTTGTTCGGCCTCGGCATTCGCCACGTCGGCCAGACCGCCGCGCAGCTGCTGGCGCGCCACTTCGGGACGATGGAGGGCGTGGCCGCCGCGACCGCCGACGACATCCTTGCCATCCGCGGCATCGGTGAAGGGATCGCGCTCGCCGTCGTCGCGTTCTTCCATGATGCCTCCGGGCGCGATCTTGTGCGGAAGCTGGCCGAGCGCGGCGTCAACATGACGGAGCCGCGGTCGGTGTCGGCGGGGGCGGCGCTGAAAGGGATGACCTTCGTCGTCACGGGGACGCTGCCGACGCTGTCGCGGGCGCAGGCCACGGAGCTGATCGAGTCGCAGGGCGGGCGCGTGACGAGCGGGGTGTCCAAGGCGACTTCGTACGTCGTGGTCGGCGCGGACGCCGGGAGCAAGCTCGAAAAGGCGCAGGCGCTGGGGATCAAGCTGCTGGACGAGGACGGGTTGCAAGCGCTCGTGGCGGGCGAGGGGTCGTGACCCCCCTCGCGCTCGCGCCGTCCACACAACGCACTACCTTCATGGACTCATGACCATCGACCTCACCGGCAACGGCCTGCTCGCGATCCCGCGCGACGCGCTCACCGCGCTTCGTGCGGCGCTCATGCGCGACTCCGGCCCCGCGGCCGCGGGCTATCTCCAGGAAGCGGGCTACGCGGGCGGTGGGCAGCTCTTCGAGGCGTTCCGGCAATGGCTCGCGTCCCGCGGCGCGGGCGAGCCGGAGTCGCTGTCGCTGGACGGCTTCCAGCGCGAGGCGAGCGAGTTCTTCCGCCTCGCCGGCTGGGGATCGCTGGAGGTGGGCGCGCTGCACGACACGGTGGCCACCCTCGATTCGACCGATTGGGGCGAAGCGACGCCGGAGCCGACGCTCGAGCAGGTGGGCTGCTACTTCTCGTCCGGGATGTTCGCCGACTTCTTCGGCCGGGTGGCCGACGCGCCGCTCGCGGTCATGGAAGTGGAATGCCGCTCCGCCGGCGCCGCCCGCTGCCGGTTCCTCCTCGGCAGCACCGAGGTGATGCAGGCGGTGTACGATGGAATGGCCCAGGGGTACGGGTACGAGGACGCGGTGGCGGCGTCCGCCTGACGGCGGGGCGCGCCGGAGCGCCCTTCCTCACTCTCCAATCGTTTCGCGGTACAGGGGATTCGGCACCAGCTCGCCCTGGAACAGCACCTCCCGATCCCACGGCAGCACGATCTGGCTCTCCGTGGCGAGAGCGTGGTAGTCGGGCTCGAAGGGGCCCGTCTTGAACGCGACGGCGGTGCGCACCTCGGCGGCGCCGGCGTTGACGATCGCGCTCACGGCGAGGCGCAAGGTCGCGCCGGAGTCGCAGGTCTCGTCCACCAGCAACACCCGCTTGCCGCGGACCTCGGCCGGCGCCGCGCCGAAGATCGCCGGCGTCTCCCGCATCGCATCGGTCTGGTAGCGGCGGCTGACGACGATCGAGTGAAAGTCCCGGTCGAGGATGGCGGCGATCACGGCGCCCGGTACGACACCGGCCGTCGCCACGCCGACGATCAGCTCGGGGTCGTACGACCGGACGACCTTCAGCGCGAGGGCGCGCGAGAGCTCGCCGAACAGGGGCCACTCGACCTCGAAGACCCCCTTGCTCGGCTCGGCGGTGGTGCGGCGTGGGGACATGGGGCTCCGGAATGGGGGAGGAACCGGGCAAGGTAGCCCGGCGCCGAAGCGTCTGGAAGCACGATACGTGCTTGGTTGCCGCCTTGTATACCGTGGAATTAACTTTGCCCCGTCCGTCCCCGTCCTCGCGCGACCAGCCGCGCCCGTCGCCCTCCTCCCGCCGCGCATCGCATGTCCTGGTTGAGCCGCCTGCTCGGCGGCAAGTCGGGCGGCAACATGAAGCCGCAGCGCCTCGACTACCTGAACGAGGCGTTGGCCCTGGAACGTCAGGGCGACTTCGACGCGGCGCTGACCTCGTACCGGCTGGCGCTGCGCGACCATCCCCAGGACCCGCGGATCCTCCAGAACATGGCGATCGCCTTCTCGCGCACCGGCCGGCTGAACGAGGCGGTGAGCGCGTACCGGCGCGCCCTGGAGCTCGACCCCGAGCTGTCCGGCGCGCACTACGGTCTCGCCTTCCTGCACCTCAAGCGCGGCGACCAGGCCGAGGCCGCCGCGCACCTGGAGGCGTTCCTGGAGACGCCGCCGTCGGGGAGCGAGGCGGACCGCTGGATCCGGCACGCGCGGCAGACGCTCGACGAGCTTCGCTCGCAGCCGGGCAAGCTCCCCGAGCAACCCGAGTCGTAGTGGGGACCGTCCTCGCCGTCGTCAGCCAGAAGGGTGGGGTCGGAAAGACGACGACCGCGATCAACCTCGCCAGCGCGCTGGCGCAGCGCGGACGCAAGACGCTCCTGATCGACGTCGACCCGCAGGGCGCCGTGCGTCACGGCATGGGGCTCGCCCCCGACGCCGGCGTGGCCGGCCTCGCCGACCTGCTCGCCGGCACCCACGAGCTGCAGGACGTCGTGCAGGCCACCCCCCTGCCCTGGCTGCGCGTCCTCCTCGCCGGCTCGGTGAGCGAGGCGGCCGAGCACGAGACCTACACCGCCAACCTCGCCGACTCGACGCGGCTCGGCGAGCTGTTCGACCGCGCGCGCGGGCGCGGCTACATCGTCATCGTCGACTCGCCGCCCGGCCTGGGCGCCGTCACACGGCGCGTGCTCGCGCACAGCCAGCACGTCGTCGTCCCCCTCCAGTGCGAGCCGCTCGCCCTCCAGACGACGACGCAGATCCTGCGCGCCGTGCGCGAGGCCGCCATGGCCAACCCGGCCCTCGTGCTCGACGGCATCCTCCTCACGATGCTCGAGGCGGGGAACGACGTGTCGCAGCGCGTCGCCGCCTACGTGCGCGAGCAGCTCCCCGCGGAGCTGCTGTTCGACGTCGCCATCCCGCGCACGATGGCCTCGATCGACGCGTTCGCCGCGGGCCAGCCGGTCATTCTCCGCGCTCCTGACGATGCGGCGGCGCGCGCCTACCAGCGGCTCGCCGAACTGCTGGAACCCAGGCTCGCATGAGGCACGCGCTGCGATTGGTGACCGTCGGCGCCGCCGTCGCGGCGCTCTCGTGCGGTGACGTGCCCACGCTCGAGAACGGGATCGCGTACTACACGCCGGTGCAGCTCCCCCTGCCCGCCGTCGCCGCCGGCGACACCCTGCGCGACAGCCTGGGCCGCGTCGCGCCCCTGCGCGTGCGGGCGTTCACCCGCGACTCGCAGGAGATCAGCGGACTGACGGTCACCTTCCTCCCGACCAACCTCCCCGCCGACGTCACGATCGACGCGAACGGAATCCTCGTCGCGCGCGACACCCTCCGCAGCGTGCCGCTCGTGGGGCGCATCGGCGGGCGGCTCCAGACCTCGGTCGCCACGCTGCAGATCGTCCCCGAGCCCACGGCAATCAGCCGCGCCGACAACACCGCGGCCGATTCCACCTATCCGCTGCCTGCGATCAGAAAGCTGCCGGTGACCGTGACCGGGACGTACCACGGCGCGACCACGGCGGTGAACGGCATCATCGTGCGGTACCGCATCGACAGCCTGCGTCCGGCCACCGTCGCCCCTGGCAGCGCCATCCTCATCGTCGACCAGGGCGGGCCGCAGCGCCCGGACTCGACGAGCGCCGTCGACACCACCAAGACCGCGGGGAACGCGACGCGGACGGTGGTGGTATCCGCCGGGAGCGCCGTCGACACGGTGTTCATCAGCGCATCGGCGCGGCATCTCCGCGACGGCACGCCACTGGCCGGCAGCCCGGCGCAGTTCGTCCTCGTCATCCGGCGGTAGGACCGCGCCGACCGGTGGCGGCCCACCCGCCCCCGGTCGTATACTCGCGTCGAGCATGCAGCCGCGCGGTCGCGGCCGCTTCCACACGCTGGAGGTTAGCGATGATCTCGTCCGGTGGTCCGCGGAACACGCCGCCAGGTACCCTGACGCAGCTCTTCTTCGACGCGGTCGAGCGCCACGACAAGCCCGACGCGCTACAGCACAAGGTCAACGGCGTCTACAAGCCGATCTCCAGCCGCGCCCTGGCCGAGCGCGTCCGCCGCGCGGGCCTCGGGCTCACCGAGCTGGGGGTGGCGGCGGGGGATCGCGTCGGCATCATGTCCGAGAACCGGCCGGAGTGGGCGATCGCCGACTATGCGTGCCTCACCACCCTCCTCTCCGACGTCCCGCTCTACCCGAACCTTCCCGCCGAGCAGGCGGCGTTCATCCTGCGCGACTCGGGCGCGGTCGCGGTCTTCGTCAGCGACGCGGCGCAGGCGGCGAAG
This sequence comes from Gemmatimonadaceae bacterium, assembly GCA_013361335.1. GTDB lineage: Bacteria > Gemmatimonadota > Gemmatimonadetes > Gemmatimonadales > Gemmatimonadaceae > AG11. The sequence goes on from JABFYH010000026.1 coordinate 11,281, forward strand.
ATCGTCCAGTGCCGCGCCAGCCTGCCGGCGCTGCGCCACGTGATCACCTTCGCCGCGGACCGCCACGCGGGGGCGGACCTCACCCTCGCCGAGCTCGAAGCGCGCGGCGCCACCGTCGACACCGAAGCGCGGCGCGCCGAGTACCGGCGCCGCGCCCTCACCGCGACACCCGACGACGTCGCCACGCTCATCTACACCTCCGGCACGACGGGCGAGCCGAAGGGCGTGATGATGACGCACGACAACCTGTACTCGAACGTGATGGCGTCCGCGGTGCAGATCCCCTTCGCCGGCCGCGACACCTGCCTCAGCTTCCTCCCGCTCTCGCACATCTTCGAGCGGATGGCGGGGCATTACCTGATGTTCCAGGTCGGCTGCTCGATCGCGTATGCCCAGTCGATGGACACGGTCCCGGTCGACATGCAGACGGTCAAGCCGAGCCTCGTGCTGTCGGTACCGCGACTCTACGAGAAGATGTATGCGCGCGTGCTGGAGAACGCGCTGGCCGGCGGGGCGGTGAAGCAGCGCATCTTCTTCTGGGCGCGCGGCGTGGCCGAGCGCTGGGCCGACATCCGGCTCGCGGGCGGCGAGCCGAGAGGGCTGCTCGCGCTCCAGTACCGGATCGCACAGAAGCTGGTGTTCTCCAAGCTGAAGGCGCGCACCGGCGGCCAGCTGCGCTACTTCGTCTCCGGAGGCGCGCCGCTCGCCGCCGAGATCAACAAGTTCTTCTACGCGGCGGGGCTGGAGATCCTCGAGGGATACGGGCTCACCGAGACGTCGCCGGTGATCGCCGTCAACACCCCTTCGGCGTTTCGCATCGGCACCGTCGGCAAGCCGATCCCCGGCGTCGAGGTGATGATCGCCGCCGACGGCGAGATTCTCACGCGCGGGCCGCACGTCATGAAGGGCTACTACAAGAAGCCCGAGGCGACGCGCGAGGTGATCGATGCCGAGGGCTGGTTCCACACCGGCGACATCGGCGAGCTGCACGACGACTTCCTCTCGATCACCGACCGCAAGAAGGACATCATCGTGACGGCAGGGGGCAAGAACATCGCGCCGCAGCCGATCGAGAACCTCATCAAGACGAACAAGTACGTGAGCCAGGCGGTCGTCATCGGCGACAAGCGCAAGTTCCCGATCGTGCTCATCGTGCCGAACTGGGAGCAGGTGGAGAAGTACGCGAAGCTCAAGAACATCATCTGGACCGACCGCGCCCAGCTCCTCCAGATGCCGACGATCCACGCCAAGATGGAGAAGGAGGTGTTCGGCCAGCTGCATGGGCTGGCGCGGTTCGAGATGCCGAAGAAGATGGCGCTCCTCGAGCACGACTTCTCGATCGAGCGCGGCGAGCTCACACCAAAGCTCAGCGTCAAGCGGCGAGTGATCGACAAGACCTACAAGTCGGTGATCGACTCGCTGTACGTCGACGAGCACGAGCCGGCGGGGGTCTGACCGCCAGTCGCCGGCTCGGCTAGCTCCGGCGGCGCACGTGCAGCGTCACCGGCGGCGAGGCGGCGGCCTCCCGCTCGGCGACGACGACCGCGGCGTCGCGGGCGAGCTCGCGAACACCCACCGGAAGCGCGGCGCCGCCCGGAAGAACGAGTCGTCCCCCGGCGCGGGTGGCGCGCACCGCTGAGGCGACCCGCGCTGGGGTGTCGGCGTCGACGGCGACGCCGCGCGCGGCGCCCTCCGCCAGCGGAAGCTCGCCGTCGCAGCGAATCACGGAGATGCCCGGCTCGCCCTCCGTCCCATCCGGCGGGTCGACGCTGACGAGGGGCGTCTCGACGAGCGCGCGGAGGAGTGGCGCGTGCACCGTCCACGATCCCACGAGCACGGCGAACCCGGTGCGGTCGGTGAGGTCGAGCAGGGCGGCGAGGCGTGTCGCCTCGGTCTCGTCCGGGGGCAGGTCCGGCGGCAGGGGTCGATGTGCCGCGCGGCGGAAGTCGACGACGCCCCGGGTCACCGCATACTCGGCGCGGCACACCGGACAGCCGAGCGTCCCGTCGACGATGTGTCGGAACTCCATGCGGGTGGCCGACGCGACGAGCCAGCTCTCCTCGTGGGGCACCGGACAGCGCAGCGCGTCGACGAGCTCGATGAACATATTTGCTACCGGGCTGGCACTGTCAGCTGCGCGAGAGCCGGAGCTCGTCCACGTTGACGCTCGCGGGCGCCGTCGCGACGTAGAGCACCGCCTCGGCGACGGCGGTCGCCGGGAGCATCTCGGCACGCGGCGTGTGGCCGGTCCGGTGTACCGGATCCACCGCGTCCCACAGCGGAGTGTCGACCGGTCCCGGCGACACCAGCGACGCCCGCACTCCCGTGCCCTTGAGCTCCGCGCGCAGCACCTCGTGCAGCGCGCGCAGCCCGAACTTGCTGGCGGCGTACGCCGCGTTGCCGGCGAAGGCGACGCGGTCGGCGATCGAGCCGATCGTGACGACGTGTCCCGCGCCGCGCCGACGCATCGCGGGGAGGAAGGCCTGCACGAAGGCGAAGGGCGCCGTGAGGTTGAGCTCCACGAGATCGCGGAAGGCGTCGACGGAGGTCTCGTGCGCGGGGGTGACGAAGAAGATGCCGGCATTGTTGACGAGCAGGTCCGGCGCGTCGACGCCGATGCGCGCGAGCGCGTCGCGCGCGGCGTCCACCGCGGCCGGACCGCTGATGTCGGCGGGGATGGCGATCGCCCCGCCACCGATCTCGGTCACGAGCGTGTCGAGCGCGTCGCGCGAGCGGGCCAGCAGA
>JABFYH010000128.1 GCA_013361335.1 Gemmatimonadaceae bacterium
GGTGCTGCTCGCGCATCGCGCCGCGCTCGCCGTCTGGCGCCCCGACGGCCAGACGGTCGACATCCGCCTCCGCACCGAGACCTTCGAGTATCCGTCGGCCAACGTCATCGGCGTGGTGCGCGGCACCGACCCGCGGCTGCGCGACGAGTACGTCCTCTTCAGCTCACATCAGGACCACGATGGCGTCCGCTACGTGGTGGACGGCGATTCGATCTGGAACGGCGCCGACGACAACGCGACGACGAGCGTCGCCCTGCTGGCCATCGCGCGGGCCTGGAAGCGGCAGCCGAGCCGGCGGTCGGCGCTCTTCGTCTTCCATGGCGCCGAGGAGCGCGGACTGCTCGGCTCGCGCTATCACGCGGCCCATCCCGTCGTGCCGCTGGCGAACATCGTCGCCGTCCTGAACGGCGACATGCTCGGCCGTAACAACCCCGACACCGCGGCGCTCCTCGGCTCGCAGCCGCCGCACCGGAACTCGGCCGCGCTCGTCGACATGGCCATCGCCGCCAATCGGGCGACGAGCCGGTTCGTCATCGACTCGCTCTGGGACCGTCCCACGCATCCCGAAGGATGGTACTTCCGGAGCGACCACGTGCCGTACGCCGAGCGCAACGTGCCGGCGCTCTTCTTCTCGACCAACCTGCACCAGGACTATCACACGCCGCGCGACGAGCCGAAGACGATCGACTATGTGAAGCTCGCGCGGGTGGCGCGCTGGATGTACATGACCGGCTGGATCGCGGCGAACGCGGAGACGCGGCCGGCGGTCGACCCCGGGTTCGTGCTGCGGTAGACGGGTCGATCGAGGCCGTGCGCGTATTGCTCGCCAGCTCGAGGCGCTCGCCAGGCTGAACACGCTGTAGTGCCTCCGTGACTGGCGCGGCGAGCCGGGCGTCCTCCACGGGACGCCCGGACTTCCGCCCCTCCCAGCCACCGTCGTGAGCGCGCCAAAGGTCTGTCCCACCTGCAGCACCGAGTACCCCGCCACCGAGCGTTTCTGTCCCAAGGACGGTACGGCGCTGCGCGCGTCGACCACCGAGACGGCGAACCTCGCGGGCTCGGTCATCGCCGAGCGGTACCACGTGCTCGAGAAGCTCGGCGAGGGCGGCATGGGGCAGGTGTACCTCGCGGAGCACGTGAAGATGGGCCGGCGCAGCGCCGTGAAGGTCATGCACCCCGCGATGGTGCACGACGCGAACACCATCGCGCGGTTCAACCGCGAGGCCGCGAACGCAAGCCGCATCGACCACCCGAACGTCGCCGCGATCTACGACTTCGGCGAGACCTCCGACGGGTTGGTGTACCTGGCCATGCAGTACGTCGAAGGGGAGACGCTCACGCAGCTGGTGCGCGCGAACGGTGCGCTGCCGATTCCGCGGGCCGTCGAGATCATTCGCCAGGCCGCCGAGGGACTGCACGCGGCCCACGGGCTGGGGATCGTCCACCGCGACCTGAAGCCCGACAACATCATGGTCACGAAGGACCGCGACGGCCTCGATTGCGTGAAGGTCGTGGACTTCGGGATCGCGAAGGGGTCGGGGCCGGGCGGACAGAAGGTGACGAAGACGGGCATCGTCGTCGGTACGCCGGAGTACATGAGCCCCGAGCAGCTCTCCGGCGACGAGGTGGATGCGCGCAGCGACCTCTACTCGCTCGCCCTCGTCGCCTTCAACCTGCTCACCGGCGAGCTCCCCTTTCCCGCCGAGTCGACGCAGACGGCGATGATCATGCGGCTGACCGAGCCGCCGCGCCGGTTGGCGGAGATGAAGCCCGACGTCGCGTGGCCCGCCGAGCTCGAGGCGGTGATGGCCCGCGCGCTCGCCCGTCAGCCGCGCGACCGGTACGAGACCACTCGCGAATTCGGGCGCGCGCTGCACGCCGCCGCCGGCAGCGCCTCGATACCGATCGCCGCGACGACGGCGGCGACGGCACAGGTGCCGCCGGTTGCGCCGCCGAAGCGGCGTGAGCTCGCGATCGCTGCCGGCGTCCTCGGCGCCCTGGTCGCGATCGTCGTCGCGGTGCTGCTCGTGCGCGGACGAGGCGCGGCCGGGTCGGTGGCGTTCGACGAAGGCGTCAGCGCGTATCGCACGGGACGACGCGCGGTGGCTGCCGAGCGGTTCAGCGTTGCGGCGAAGGAGACGCCGTCCGACCCGATGCCGCACGTGTATCTGGCGCGCATCGCTCGCGAGTCGAACGACCTCACCACCGCCAACGTCGAGGCCGTGACGGCGGTGCGTCTGGGACCGGAGAACGGCGCCGCGCTCCGCGAGCTCGCGACGATCGCCTTCGTGCAGCAGAACTACACCGGCGCCCGCACCTTCTACACCCGCGCGATCAAGGCCGACCCCAACGACCGGATCTCACAGGGCTACCTGGGCTGCTCGCTCGTTCGTCTCGGGCGTGCGGACGAGGGGATGCGCTGGATCCAGCGTGCCGGGACCGGCTCGTGGTCGAGCTGCGCTCCCACGCCCTGACTCGCTGTCCGGCCCGGTGATCGCAACGGCGATCACTCGCCTCGGGTCGAGCTCCGCAGCATCTTTCGAGAGCCTTGCATGGAGCGGAGCATGCGACGTCATCTTCTTGCCCGAAGCGGCGCGCTCGTCCTGATCGCGCTGGCCGGCTGCCGGCCGGAGACCAGCCCGAGCCGCGCTCCCGCCGACCTCGCCGGCTACGTGATGGACGTCCGCGAAGGGTTCGGGCTGAGCGGCGCGCAGCTCGGACCCGGGTTCGACGGATCGGGAGCGTCCGGCGTCCGTCAGTTCCGGATCCGCGTCAGCAACGCCCGGACTGCCGTCCCGGGAACCATCGCGTACATCGGCGTCGACGGCATCACCCAGGTCGTGCGCGCCGGTTCGCCGGTCGGCGGCGCCAGCCTGTCCGAGCTGCAGGGTGCGTTCGTGCGCGTCTGGTTCCGCCGCATTCCGCGGAACGTGAATCCGGTGCAGACGGTGGCGATGGCGCGGCTCGTCTCCGTGGACTCGACGCCGGACGCACGCGCTCTCGCATCACTCACCGCCGCCGATTCGGCGCTGATCGGGCGCATCCTCCTCGCGGAGGATCGGCGGGACTCCACCGACGCCGCGCTGGCCGAGGGGGCGCGCCATGCCGAGGAGCAGGTCGAGCTGATCGCGCGGCGTGCGCGGCTGCGCATCCGCGATGCGCACGCCGCGCCGCGCGACTCCATGGCCCCTCTCCCTGCGCCGCCCACCTGGGCCGAGCCGTCGTGGAAGGCCGCGTATCGCGCGCTCATCGCGCCGACCGCGAGCTGCGACGCGATCCGCGACGCGGTGCGCGGA
>JABFYH010000024.1 GCA_013361335.1 Gemmatimonadaceae bacterium
CGGCGTGGCCTCCCAGTCGAGCGATCGGGCGCGCGCGCGCGCGGCGCCGGAGCCGGCGAACAGTCGCTGGACGGCCGATTCGGTCTCCCCGGGCGCCTCGGTCGTATGAGCCTGCGCGGCCGTGTCCATCCGTGCATCGCCTCCTGGCTGACACCCGGCTCTCGCAATGACCCTGCCGCGAGGCTCGACCGCGATGTCGGCCGCCGGTGTCGGCGTATCGCGCCTGATCCTCACTCGGCCGCGGTCCCGAGCTATCGCCGCTTGCGCCTGGCGGGCGATCGCTTCGATGCGACGACCATGAACTCGTAACCCGACTGGAGAAGCTCCCGTAGCGCGGCGTCCGACATGCGGGTCACGCGCGCCAGCACCGAGGTGTAGTCCTTGTAGTGCGGCGTGACGTAGAAGATCGCGGGGCTCGCGGCGATACGGTAGTCGCGCTCGACGATGCTCATGCGCACGCCGAGCGAATCCGGCTCGACCTCCTTCTTCTTCGGGAACCAGGCGAACGCCTTCCCGCCGACCTTGAACGCCGGATACCCGAACGTCGTGCCTTCTTCGACGCCGGGCAGCTCCCGGGCGAGGGCGCGGACGCGCGCGAGACTGTCGGCGGTCATGGGGCCATGAACGTAATCGCGTTCCGGGCGTGGCGCGACGTAGATGGTGCTCGCCCCGCGCCAGCCTGCGGACGCCGGCGGTCCGTGACAGATTGCCTGCGAACGATCGTCGGTGCGAGCACGTAGTCATCGTACCGCAACCCCACTTGCTCAGCCCATGAGGTTCTGTTGATGGCGTTCACGCCCAGTCACCGCTCGTCCCGCTGCCGGCCGGTGCAGTCGTGCTGATCCGTCGGCTCGGGGGTGCGCTCACCGTCGCCGCCACGCTGCTTGGCGGTGCCTGCAATCGCGGCGCTGCGGACCCTGCCGGCGCGGCGCGCGTCGTGTCCGTATCGAAGCAGATCAACGAGCTCCTCTACGCCATCGGCGCGCAGGACGTCCTCGTCGCACGCGATCTGACCTCGATCTACCCGCCGGCAATCCAGCGACTGCCCTCGGTCGGCTACCACCGCGCGCTGAGCGCCGACGGCATCATCTCGATGAAGCCGACGCTCTTCCTCACCGACGGGAACCTCGGCCCCGACGCCGTGCTCCAGCAGCTCCGCACCGTGGGCATCCCGATCCTCGAGCTGCGGGCCGGCTCCGCCCCCGACAGCGCCGAGGCGCTGCTCGTGCGCCTCGGGCGAGAGTTCCACCGCGAGCGCGCGGCGGACAGCGTGCTCGCGGAGTGGCGGCGCGGGATGAAGGAGGTGCTCCGCGACTCGGCGCGCCTCGCTGCGATTCGGTCTCCACGCCCGCGCGTGCTCGTCATGCACTTCGGGCAGCTCAACAACAGCTACCTCGCCGTGGGTCGCGGCAGTCCCGCCGACCAGATGATCGCCTGGGCCGGCGGCGTCAACGCCATCGACTCGGTGGGGCGGATGACGCGGCTGACGCCAGAGCTCATCGCGAAGGCGGCGCCGGACGTCATCATCGCCACCGACGTAGGCTTCGACCGCGTCGGGAGCGTCGCCAACTTCGCGCAGCTGCCCGGCGTCGGGCTCACGCCCGCGGCGAAGGCGGGCCGCATCCACCGGATCGACGAGTCCGAGATCATGTACTTCGGCCCGCGCACACCCGCCGCCGCCCGCAGGATCGCGTCGTGGCTGCACCCGGCGGGGAGCGCGGCCGCCGCCGCGCCTTGACGCGCGCGTCGGGACCACGCTCGCACGCCGGCGCGTACCTGCTGCTCGGCGCATCGCTCGCTCTGGCGCTCGTCGCGTCCGCGGCCGTCGGTGCCTTCACGTTCACGCCGGCGCAGATGGGCCGCTACCTCGGCCAGGGGCTCGGCTGGGTGCCGACGACGGACGCCGAGGCGCTCGGGCGCGGCGTCTTTCTCCAGCTGCGCCTTCCGCGCGTGCTCCTGTCGGGGCTCACCGGCGCGGTGCTCGGCGTCTCGGGCACGCTCATGCAGGGACTGTTTCGCAATCCGATCGTCGAGCCGGGCCTCGCGGGCACGTCCACCGGTGCCGCGCTCGGAGCGGCGCTCGTCTTCGTGCTCGGCGGCGCGACGGCCTTCTCGGCGGCGTCCACGCTCGGCGCGCTCGCGGTGCCGGTCGTCGCCTTCGCCGGCGCGTTCGCGGCGACGATGCTCGTCTACCGCCTCTCGACGTCGTTCGGCACGGTGAACGTGTTCACGCTGCTTCTCGCCGGCATCGCGGTGAACGCGCTGTGCGCCGCCGGCACGGGGTTCCTCTCCTACGTCGCCCGCGATCCACAGGCCCGCAACATCACCTTCTGGAACCTCGGCACCTTCACGACGGCCGAGTGGCGCGGCGTGACGATCGTCGCGATCGTGTTCGGCTGCGGGCTCCTCTGGTGCCTCGGCGAGGCGAAGACGCTCAACGCGCTCATGCTCGGCGAGGACGAGGCGGCGTCCCTCGGGTTCGACGTCGGCCGCGCCGTGCGGCGCCTGCTGATCGTGAACACGGTCATGGTCGCCGCCGCGACGGCGATGGTCGGCGTCATCGCCTTCGTCGGCCTCGTCGTGCCGCACCTGCTGCGGCTCGTCCGCTCGTCCGACTACACCTTCCTCATCCCCGGCTCGGCGCTGCTCGGCGCGCTGCTCATGGAGGTGGTCGACATCGTGGCGCGCATGGTCATCGCACCGGCCGAGCTGCCCGTGGGGATCATCACGGCAGTCGTCGGCGCGCCGGTCTTTCTCCTCATCCTGCTGCGCCAGCAGCGTGCGGGTGTCGCCGGATTCCGCGGCTGAGGCGCGCGGCGTCTTCCATCGCGCCGGTCACGTCACGATCCTCGACGACGTGACCGCGCGCTTCGTGCGCGGCCGATTCAACGTGATCCTCGGTCCGAACGGCGCGGGCAAGTCCACTCTCCTGCGCATGGCCGCCGGCCTGCTGCACCCGACCGCCGGCGCCGTCTGGTACGATGAGGAGCCCGTGACGGCGCTCGGCGCCGAGGTCCTCGCGCGGCGGCGTGCCGTGCTCACGCAGCACGTGGAGCTCGCCTTTCCGCTCGCGGTGCACGAGGTCGTGCTCATGGGTCGCTACCCGCACTTCGTCCGCACGCCGTCGGCGGCCGACCGCGAGATCGTCGAGCGGGCGTTGGCGCTCGTCGGGATGTCGGCGAAGGGCGGCCAGGCATACCCGACGCTTTCTGAAGGCGAGCGCCAGAAGGTGCAGCTCGCGCGCGTGCTCGCGCAGATC
>JABFYH010000039.1 GCA_013361335.1 Gemmatimonadaceae bacterium
GGCGACGGTGGTGCCGGCCGTGGCGGCCTTCGTGCCCGCAGCAGGGCCGCCGCGCCCGCAGGCGGCCAGCATCGCGAGGCCGCCGAGGCCAGCGGCGAACGAGCGACGCATCACGTCATTCCCCGAAGCTGGGCTCATACTGGCCCTCCGCCGACTCGACCAAGCGCAGCCGGTCGAGGGCGCGGGCGCAGGTGTTCCACCGGAGGATCGCGTCGTCGTTGCCCGGCTGGCGCAACCGCTCGGCCTCCTCGAACGATTCCATCGCCGCGCGCAGCGCGTCGTGCGCCATCGCTTCCGCGTGCATCACGCCCTGCGCGAGCTGCGCGTGGCCGAGGCGCTCGTCGATGATGCCGGCGTAGTAGGCGCGCTGGTACGGATCGGTGATGCGCGCGAGCACCGCCCGCGCACGCCGCGCCAGCTCGCGCGACTCGGCACCGAACTGGTCGGTGATGGCGAGCAGCAGCATCACGAGCACGGGCTGGTTGGCGGGATCGACCTCGAGGATGTCGAGGCAGATGCTCTCGGTCGCCCATGACTGGTTGAGGAGGCGATAGCGTTCGGCCTTCTGGACGGCGCGCGGAATCGCCTCGCGGGAGATCTTCTTGAGATCGGGCATCGCTCGCTCCTGCCGCGGCGCGGCTACGGCTTGCGCGGCCCGCGCACGAGGCGGACGAGCGCCCCCAGCGGGTCGAAGTGACGGTCCACCACCCGCTCCTTGAGCGGAATGATGGCGTTGTCGGTGATGGTGATGTGCTCCGGGCACACCTTCGTGCAGCATTTCGTGATGTTGCAGTAGCCGATGCCGAAATCCTCCTTCAGCTCCGACCGGCGGTCGGCCACGTCGAGCGGATGCATCTCGAGCGCGGCGGCGTACACCAGGAAGCGCGGCCCGATGAACTCGTCGTGCAGATGATGATCGCGCAGGACGTGGCAGACGTCCTGGCACAGGAAGCACTCGATGCACTTCCGGAACTCCTGGACGCGCTCGACGTCGCGCTGGTCGATCCGCCAGGTGCCGTCCGGTGCGTCCGGCGCGCGCGGGGTGAAGGGCTGGATGCGCGGCTTGACGCGGAAGTTCCACGACACGTCGGTCACCAGGTCGCGCACGTGCGGGAAGGCGCGCATCGGCTCCACGGTCACCGGCTCGTCGGCCGGCAGGTCGTCGAGCCGCGTCATGCACATGAGCTTGGGCTTGCCGTTGATCTCGGCCGAGCACGACCCGCACTTGCCCGCCTTGCAGTTCCAGCGGACGGCGAGGTCGTTGGCCTGCTCCGCCTGGATCTGCTGCACGGCGTCGAGCACGACCATCCCCTCGTTCACCTCGGTCGTGTAGTCGGTGAACGCGCCGGAGCCGTCCGCGCCGCGCCAGAGACGGAAGCTGCGCGCCCCATGGCCGACCGACGCGTCCTGGACGGCCTGCGCGGCGGTGTAGGCGTCGACGGCACCGGGTGCGGAAGCAGGAGCGGTCACGACTGCATCTCCTTGATGATGGCGGCCAGCTCGGCGGGCATGGCGGGGATCGGCTCGCGCGTCAGCTGCATCGTGCCGTCCGCCCCTGTGCGCGTGACGTGGTTGAACCCGGCGAACGCGGCATCCTTCTCGGGAAAGTCGTCGCGAAAGTGTCCGCCGCGGCTCTCTTTCCGCGCGAGCGCGGATCGGGTGATCGCCTCCGACACGATGAGCAGGTGCCGCAGGTCGAGCGCCGTGTGCCACCCGGGGTTGAACTCGCGGTTCCCCGGCACGACCACCCGGTCCGCCCGCTGCTTGAGCGACTCGATCTCGCCGAGGGCGCGCTCCATCTCGTGCGCGGTGCGCACGATGCCGACGTGATTCTGCATCGTCGTCTGCAGCGACTCCTGGACCTGGTAGGGCCCCTCGGCGCCGCTCGCCCGGGCGAAGGGGGCCAGGGCGCGGCTGGCCTCCTCGTCGACCTCGCCGGCATCGATCGTCACCGCAGCGGCGTTGCGCGCGAAGCGCGCGGCGTGCTCTCCGGCCCGTTGGCCGAAGACGAGCAGATCCGAGAGCGAGTTGCCGCCGAGGCGGTTCGCGCCGTGAAGACCGGCGGCGCATTCGCCGCAGGCGAAGAGGCCGGGCACGGTGGACATCTGCGTGTCGCCGTCGACGCGGATGCCGCCCATGATGTAGTGCGTCGTCGGCCCGATCTCCATCGCCTCCTTCGTGATGTCGATCCCCGCGAGCTGCATGAACTGGTGGTACATGCTCGGCAGCTTCTTGCGGATGTGCTCCGCCGCGTTGGGCAGCCGCTCCTTGATCCACGAGATGTCGAGGTACACGCCGCCGTGCGGTGACCCTCGCCCCTCCTTGACCTCGCGCACGATCATGCGCGCCACGTGGTCGCGGGTGAGCAGCTCGGGGGGACGGCGCGCGTCCTTGTCGCCCTGGGTGTAGCGCCAGCCCTCCTCTTCGCTGTCGGCGGTCTGCGCCCTGTAGTTCTCCGGGATGTCCTCGAACATGAACCGCTTGCCGTCGCGATTGCGCAGCACGCCGCCTTCGCCGCGCACCCCTTCGGTGACGAGAATGCCGCGGACGCTGGGCGGCCAGATCATCCCCGTGGGATGGAACTGGACGAACTCCATGTCCTGCAGCGCGGCACCGGCCAGATACGCCAGCGCGTGGCCGTCGCCCGTGTACTCCCAGCTGTTGCTCGTGATGCTGAAGGCGCGCCCCACCCCGCCGGTGGCGAGGATCACCGCCCGGGCGCGGAACAGCCGGAAGCGGCCCCGCTCGCGGTCGTAGGCGAAGGCGCCGGCGATCCGCTCGCCGTCACGCAGCAGGGTGAGCACCGTGCACTCCATGTGCACGTCGATTCCCTTGTGGATGCCGTGATCCTGGAGCGTGCGGATCATCTCCAGCCCCGTGCGGTCGCCGACGTGGGCGAGGCGAGGGTAGCGGTGGCCGCCGAAGTTGCGCTGGAGGATGCGGCCGTCGGCGGTGCGGTCGAAGAGCGCGCCCCACGCCTCGAGCTCGCGCACTCGCGCCGGCGCCTCGCGCGCGTGCAGCTCGGCCATGCGCCAGTTGTTGAGGTACTGGCCGCCGCGCATGGTGTCGGCGAAGTGGACGCGCCAGCTGTCGCGGTCGTCGACGTTGGCCAGCGCCGCGGCGACGCCCCCTTCCGCCATGACGGTGTGCGCCTTGCCGAGCAGCGACTTGCACACGACGCCCACCGAGAGCCCGCTCGCCGCGGCTTCGATCGCGGCGCGCAGGCCGGCGCCGCCGGCGCCGACGACGAGCACGTCGTGATCGACGGTCTGGTATTCGGCCATCAGACCAGCCGCCAGTCGTGCCAGATGCCCATGGCGCAGAGTCGGACGTAGACGTCGGTGAAGGCGACCCAGAAGAGGCTCGCCCAGGCCCAGTTCATGTGGCCGCGATTGAGGCAGCTCACGCAGGCGTACGTCGTGCGCCGCACCGGCCGTCCGGCCATGCGATCGAGGTAGCCGCCGACGAGATGGCGCAGCGAGTGGCAGCCGAGGGTGTAGCCGCTCAGCAGCACCACGTTCATCGTGAGGACGAGCGACCCGATGCCGATGCCGAAGTGCTTCGCGCCCGACGCGTCAGCGAACCAATAGCCCTTCCAGGCATCGCTGGCGAGGATGAACAGGAACGCGATCGCGAAGTACAGGAAGTAGCGGTGCACGTTCTGGATCACGAGCGGCAGCTTCCGCTCGCCGCGGTACGTCGTGCGCGGCTCGCCCACGGCGCAGCCGGGCGGATCGGCCCAGAACGCCTTGTAGTACGTGCCGCGATAGTAGTAGCAGGTGAAACGGAAGCCGGCGGGAAAGGGCAGGATCAGGAGCGCCGGTGAGATCGCGGGCAGCCACGCCGGCGCCGACCGAAACCAGGCGTGCGGAGAGGGGCCGAAGAGGAGGGGCGAATAGAAGGGCGAGAGATACGGCCCGTATTCGTAGTTCGCGTTCTGGAACGCCGCCCACGTCGCGTAGACGAGAAAGGAGCTGAGCACGACGAACGCGCCAAGTGGCGGAAGCCACCACGCATCCCGACGCATCGTCTCGCCGAAGCGCCGACGTGTGAGCTGAACGACTCCGTGCGCCATCGAGCCCGCCTCCCCGAAGGAAGAAGTCGGGCTAAGGTAGACGCGGTGAAATGCGGTGGGAAGAGGCGGCGCGCGCCGCCTCTTCGCGGGGCGTCAGGACCTGGAGCGGAAGCCGCTCTCGTCGCGTTGCTGATGATCGGCGCGGTGCTCACGGTGGTCGAACACGCCGTGGAGACTCTCCTCGTTGTCGCTCGGGCCGGGCTCCGTCCCGCGGTCGAGATCCTTGGCGAGACGGACCTTCTCGCTGTTCCGATCGGCCTCGTCATGCTGCTCGCGGTCCTCCACGAGCCGGCGCTTGCCCTCGTGTGCCGACGCTTCGTGCCGGGCGGCGCGCTGTTCCTCGGGCGACTCCTCGCTCGGCCGCGAGTGGAGCTGCTCGATGAAGTGCGCATGTGTCTTGTCGCCGTGCCGCCCCTCGACCGCGGGCCGGGACTGGTTCATGGCGCCGTCGACCTTCTGCTCGTCGCGTTTGCTCATGTGGTGCGCTCCTCCGGGTTGGTCAATCGATGCGCACCCGATGTGCGAGGACCGTTCCACGGCGACCAGAAGGGACGCGCACCTCGTGTCGCCGGCGGACGGCTCCCTGCTCGAGGCCGCCGGCGCGTGTCGCTACCAGGCGGCCTGGAGGTTCGTCGTGACGAGATTCCGGGCCGGCGCGATGCCCGCGGGCAGGAGCTTCCGCAGATAGTTCATCTGGACGCGCACGTTGAGCGCTGGCACGTCGTAGGTGAAGCCGGTCACCAGGTCACGTTCCCGCGCGTTGGCCGTGGTCGACTCGGCGTCGAGATCCGGATCGAACACGTCCTGACGGACGATGAGGTCGAGATGCGACATCGGTGAGTACCCGAGATGCGCGTACCAACCGGCGCCGCGGCGAGCACCGTCGCGCCCGGTCATGTACTCCGATTTCACCAGCACCGGCCCCGCCGCCAACCGAGCCTCGACCCCGCCGCGCCGGCGCACGATCGTATCGGGCTCGCTCGTCGTGCTCAGCGCGCCCGACGCGCCGAGCGATAGCGCATGCAGCAAGGGAATGCGCGTCGCGAAGCGGCCGACCACCGCCTTGGCGCGGTTGCGATCGACGTCGTTCTGGCTCTCGCCGACCCCGTTGAAGTAGCCGACCGCATACTCCACGTCGCGGGCGATCGGGCCGCGCAGCAGGAGGCCGATGTCGCGGGAGTCGCCGTAGATGCCGCCGCGGGCGCGATCGCTGGTGTACAGCGCGCGCTCCACCGTCTCGAGCGCGGCGGGTGACTGCACGCCTCCCTCGAGACCGATCGGGATCTTGAGCTGGCCCGCGTCGAGCTCGAGGTTGGCCGGCAGGGCGAGCCCGATGTAGCCATCCACGAAGATGCGGCTGTTCTGGTTGACGTTGGTGCCGGTCACCACCGTCGTGCCGTTGATGTCCGCCGTCGAGCTGTTGACCGACAGCACCCGCGCGGGATCGACGGTTATGGCCCAGCGCGCGCGACTGCTCACGTCGCCGCCGAGCTTGAGCTCCGAGCGCCGGATCCGGAAGGTGTTGATGAACCCGGCGTCGCCCTGGGAATACCACACCTGGATGAGACCCCCGATGTGGATCCCGGCGAGTCCCGTCGCCGGCGGCGGGGCGTTCTCGCGCGCCGTGACGGCGCTGTCTGTGGCGCGTCGGCGCATGTCGCGCCGCAGGGCGGTGACCTGACTGTCCAACCGCGCGATCAGCCGCGCCTGGCGCGCGAGCTCCGCCGAGTCGCGCGCCGCGGCGGACCGTTGCGCGGTCAGTGACGAGAGAGGAGCGAACAGGAAGAGCACGGCCCACGCGCGGGCCCGGGAGAGTGACATCGGCATGGCGAAAGGTAACGGGGGATCGACGACCCCTTCGCCATGCCGTCACTCAGAGCAGCGAGGGTGGGCGCCGGCCCTCCGCCGAGCGCACGTCGGCGAGCTGAATCGCGCTCGCCGCGCGCGACGAGAGGAACTCGAGGAGCTCGATGTCGATCGGGCGGAGGGCGGCCCGCTGCGGCGGGAGGGTGAACACCACCAGCGCCCCCACCGTATGCGGCCAGGCGAGGAGGGGGACGGTGGCCACCGGTTCGCTGCGCGGCAGATCACCGGCGCTGCGCGGTCCGGCGATCTGACATTTCCCCGTCTCGAGGGCGGAGGACACGAGCGCATCGCTCACGAGCAGCGGCCCGCAGGCGGCGCCATTCGTCCCGACGCCGAGGATCGGCCACATCGTGCGGCCCTCCTCGTCCAGAGCGAGGACGACGAAGTCGTTCGCGCCGACGACGGTGACCAGGATGTCCTGCAGCGCCGCGAGCACGGCCGCACGGTCGGCGCACGCGTCCAGTCGGCGGGTCGCGAGGAGGAGATTCTCCAGGTCGCCGACCTTCTGATCGGCGCGCGCCACCTCGGTGGAAAGCATGCTGACGTGCCGCTCCAGGCGGGCGACTTCGGTGCTGAGCCGCGCCCGCTCCTCGTGGAGCTGGGCGAGCTCGGGATGGCCGACGATCGCGGCGCTGGACCGGGGGGTGGGCCCGCCCGGACGGGTCATCGATGGGGCCATAGCTCCGTCGCCACAGCTGGGGTGAGCGCGCCGGCGAGGAGGGAGTCGTTTCGACCGATGGCCGGCGCGGCGCAGTGACCTTCGATCCCTGCGTACGTCATCCTACCGGATGCATGGGGGGTTGGTCCAATACCTCTTTCGGGGGGCCGACGCGTGCCGCGCGACGGATTGCGACCTTCCCGCTGCCGGCGATGCCGGCCGAGCATCCCTTGGATCGCCCTCCGGCATCGATGCGACCAGCCGCATGAACCTCAGACAGCTGCAGTACTTCGTGGCGGTGGTGGACGACGGCGGCTTCCGTCAGGCGGCCGCTCGGCTGCATGTCGCGCAGCCCGCGCTGTCGCGGCAGGTGCAGGCGATGGAATCGGCGCTCGGGCTCACGCTGCTGGACCGCGGCAGCCGGCGGGTCGGGTTGACGGCGGCGGGGACGGCGTATCTCCGCGCCGCTCGCGCGGTGCTGGCGGACGTCGCCAACAGCGTGCGGCGCGCGAGGCTCGCCAGTGTCGGACGCGTAGGTCGCTGCACCATCGCGCTGCCCCGCCCCGCGCTCGCCACGGGACCCATCTCGCAGGCGGCCGAGCGGATCGCGGCGCATCATCCGGAGATCGAGCTCACGATCACGGAGGCGGACATCCCCGACCACTGGGAGATGCTCCGCCGCGGCGACGTGGACGTGACACTCGGCATGCGCCCGCCGCCGGCGATCGACGGGATCGAGTGCGAGCCGCTCTGGCAGGAGGCGATCCGCTGCGCGCTGCTGCCGGCGACCCATCCGCTGGCGCATCGGGCGTCGGTGCGGCTCGCGGATCTGCGCGGCGAGCCATTCCTGACCGTCGAGCCGACGCTGATCCCCGACGTCTGGGCGCAGATCGCGCCGCCGCTGGCGCGCGTGGGGATCGAACGCGCGCAGATGCGCATCGCGCGGAGCATGAGCGGCGTGCGCACGCTGGTCGCGGCGGGGCATGGCTGGGCGCTCGTCTCCGAGGCCTACCAGCATCAGCCGCCGACAGGCACGGCCGTGGTCGTGGTCGATGACTTCTCGACCACGGTCGACCGCTACCTGCAATGGCGGAGCGACGACCATCGTGCGCTCCTGACGGTGGTGCTGGACATGCTTCGCGTCGCCGCGGCGGACATTGCGATTCCGGATGGCACCAACGTCGTGCTCGATACCGGTGCCTCGCATGCGTTTCTCGATCCCGAAGTCGTCGAGCTGCCGCGCGCCCTGGAGCTGCGGCACCTGGAGTACCTGCATGCCGCGGTGGCCGCGGCGAGCATCGGCGAGGCGGCGGAGGCGCTCGGGATCACTCAGCCGGTGCTCTCGCGTCAGCTGCGCGACCTCGAGGGTGCCATCGGGGTGGACCTGTTGGAGCGCGGGCGCCGCGGGGTGCGCGCAACCGCGGCGGGGGACCTGTTGATCCGCGAGACGCGCCACATCGCCACGCGCCTCACCGAGGCGGCAGAGGCGGCGACCCGCGCGCAGCGAGGGGCGCTCGGCGAGTGCGTGCTGGCGACGATCAGCACGCCGATGGGCATTCACGTGGTGGCGAGCGTCCTGGCCGACTGCGCGCGGACGGCGCCCGAGCTGTCGATCGAGATCAGCGAGGTGCCGAGCATCGCACAGCAGCCGGCGCTCCTGAGCGCGACGGTCGACGTCGGGTTCAGCGCGTTGACGGTGGGCAGCGAGCCCGACCCGTCGATCGTGCACGAGCACATGCTGGACGATCCGCTGGACTGCGTGCTCGTCGCGGCCAGCCATCCGCTGGCGCTGCGGGACCGCATTCAGCTGAGCGAGCTGGATCTGCTTCCCTTCCTGTTCTCGTCGCGTGCGTCCCATCCGGCGTTCTACGAGCAGGTGATGCAGCGGCTTCGGCGCCTGGATCTCCGCTCTCCGGTCGACGCGACGTACGGCTCACTGCATCTGCGCTGGTCGCGTGTCGCCGAGCGCAAAGGGTGGTGTCTGGGCTTCCGCTCGCAGCGGATGCAGCCACCGCGCGGGACCGTGGCGATTGGCGTGGATGGGCTGATGATCCCGTGGGGCATGGAGCTGCTCTGGCGCGCGGGCGACGATCGGCCGATGGTGGCGACGCTGGTCGAAGCGTTCCGGCGGGCCGCGGCGGTCGCACGAGCGGCGCCGGCGTACGTCTGATCGATCTGCTGCGCCGGTCGCAAGATCGACCGACAGCGAAGATCGACTGCTTGAACTGCTCCAACATCCAACGGATCGGTCGTACCGGGTGCGATACAGCGGGCGAAGCGCGACGACGATCAGCCAGCCCATGAAGCGATAGACCGCCGTCGAGAGGCGCGGATAGCGGAACCCAAGACCCATCTTGAGCACGATCCCGCCGGCGGCGAGCGCCCAGATGATCGTGAGGAGCGACCATCCCCACGGGCCCCGCAGGGCGCCCAGCGCGAAGGGGGTGTAGGTGCCGGCGATGAGCAGATACATCGCTCCGTGATCCAGCCCCCGGAACAGTCGCTTGGCCGGAAAGCGCGACGGCAGGGCGTGGTACACCGTGGAGGCCGAGTACAGCAGCACGAGCGTGGTGGCGTAGATCGCGCCCGCCACGATTTGCCAGCCGTCGTCGCGCCAAGCGGCGGACACGACGAGCAGCGGGAGCGCGGCGAGTCCCATCGCGAGGCCGGCGCCGTGGCTGACCGCATTGGCGATCTCCTCACCGGCGGTCTGCGGGCGCGGGGCGCCGGCCACCCGCGCGGCCCGCCCGGGCCCTCCTACTTTGGCCAGAGCCAGACGAACACGCCCGCGGTGATGGCCGCGTAGATCAGGCCGTCCACCGTGGACTTGATGGTGATGCTCAGGCTGCGGCGGTACCAGATGGAGAGCTGCCACAGGGCAAGGGCATAGCCGGCGAAGGCGGTCAACCCCACCGTGTGAAACACCTGATGCGATGACGCTCCGGGGGGCAGCGCGCCGGCCGCGGCGTGTCCGGCGATGGCGCTGACGACGAGGAGATAGACGAACCACTTCACCATCGTGCCGCCCATCGGCATCACGCCGTTGGGAAACACGGTCATCAGCACGACGGGCCCGCGCTTCATCGTCTCGGCGAACTCCGGAGACTTCATCTCCGCCATGCCCGACGGGCGCGGCATGAAGTAGTCTCCCGGCGGAATGTCGAGGGGGCGGAGCGCGTCGAGGATCTCGCGCTCTCGCGCGAAACGCGGGTAGTCCCTCTTGTGCCAGGGCGACGCCATGTGGATGAGGGAGCTCGCGATGAACACCAGCACCGACGACACCAGGATGGACAGCAGAAGCGCGCTGGAGTGCATCATGGTCGTTCTCCGTTGAGGCGGGAAGCGTGGTCAGCCGTGCAAAGAACCTCGCTCCGCACGGTCCGCCGCGCCAGCCCGCTCAGCGCTCGTCCACCATGCGCTCGATCCGGCGGTCGGGAACGAGCCACACCAGCGCGACGGATACGTAGATCGCGCCCGCCAGCCAGCGATTCACGAACGCCGACGGGATCGCGGTCAGGTAGAGCAGGAGCGAGAGCCTCCCCTTGACGTCGCTGCCGACCGCGGTCGCGAGCAGCGAGTCGTTGCCCTCACCGTGGATGAGCGCCTTCTGGAGAATCCGGTACGCGAACCCCGCCATCAGCAGGATGACGCCGTACGCCGCGGTGGGGATCGTGGCGAAGTGGTTCTCGCCCATCCACGCCGTGACGAAGGGAACGAGCGACAACCAGAAGAGCAGATGCAGGTTCGCCCAGAGCACTCCGCCGTCCACGCGCCGCACGGCGTGGAACATGTGGTGGTGGTTGTTCCAGTAGATGCCGATGTAGACGAAGCTGAGCACGTAGCTCGTGATCACCGGCCAGAGCGTGCCGAGGGCGTCGAGGGTAGGGTCGTGCGGGACGCGCAGCTCGAGGACCATGATCGTGATGATGATGGCGAGCACGCCGTCGCTGAACGCCTCGATGCGCGACTTACCCATGGCGCTCGCGCGACTGCCGGACCACCGCGCGAAGTTGCGCCGCCACCTCGATCCGGCCGGCCAGCGGCGAGGGGGTGAGGCCCATCCAGTGGTCCTCGATTCGCGCGAGCAGCTCGGCGACGACGTCGTCGCTGGCGTTCGCACGGACGAGGGCCAGCACGCTCGCCGCATAGCCCTCGTACTCGTCGCGCGGCCACGCCGGGTCCATCGCCTTGGCGCCGATCGGATCCCAGCGGGCGAACAGCACCTCGCTCACGGCCGCGATGAGGTGCGCGTCGTCGTCGCTCACTGCCCCGGATGATACTGCCGTTCGATGTGGCCGCGCAGCTGGTTCGGGTAGAAGTAGACGTCCCGCAGCTGTCCCTTGGTGTAGCGGAGCGCCTGATCGTCGAAGTGCTTCGAGCTCGGATGGCCGCTCTCGCCCCCCGCGGTCACCGCCTTGGCGTGGACGCTGTCGCCGAACTCCACCACCGCGACGAAGCTGTTCCCGCTGGTGCCGTACAGCTTCTTCGTGCCGGGCCAGGTGCGCGCCCCGAACGACGCGAGCGAGCCCCACCGCGAGGAGGTGAAGGCGACGGGAATGCTGGGCTTCGCATCGTTGAACGGCTGCACGATGTCGCCGGTCAGCCGCTGGAAGCGATTGATCGCTCCCCAGGCGACGTTCCACCGACCGAAGTCGCGCGTGAGCCGATCGGACGCGGCGGCGAGGGCCTCGAGACGCTGATCGGGGGTCGTGCGGCGAGCCATGTACTCGTAGACCGACATGTCCTCGGACTCGGCCTGCGCGCTGACGCGATGCCACAGCTCGTCGCCCCAATAGACGGCCAGCGAGGTGGGGACGGAGGTCTCCGACCAGCGCTGATCCCAGGCTCGCAGCGCGGCAATCTTGTCGGCCAGCGCGGACCGGCGAGGGTCGGTCGGCGCCAGCCCGTCGTAGGCGCTCAGCAGCGGCGGGATCAGATCGGTGAAGGCGGGGAGCCAGCTGTCGAAGGCGGCGTCGATCAGCGTCGGCAGGGTGAAGTCCTTCCGCGCCTGGAGCACCCGGATGGCGTGCACGCCGCGTGGATTCTCGTCGCCGGCATCCATGTACGCGGGGAACCGATCGCGCTTCGGGCTGTCGGGCCCGGCGGCCGAGTAGGGCCAGTTGTTGGTGTTGTAGAGCCAGCCCGTGGACGGGTTGATGACGAGCGGGCTCTCGTCCACGCCGTGCAGTCCCTGCCACTCGGTGGCCGGGTTGCTGCCGTCGACCGGCTTGGACCAGTCGAAGCGCGGGTCGCGCCGGGGGACGAAGTTCGCGTGGAAGTAGGCGATGTTCCCCTGCGCGTCGGCGAAGATCGTGTTGTTCGACGAGTTGGTGTGCAGCTCGAGGCTGCGGCGGAACTCGGCGAGGCTGCGTGCCTTGGTGCGCGTGTACGACTGGGTGAGCGCCCTGAGCGGCTCCTGCATGAGCTTCACGCTGATCCACTTGCCGTTCGCTTCGCGCACGACGGGCCCGTGGTGGGTCCGGAACACGGTGAACTCCTTGCGCGCCATCCCCGCGGCGGTCCGGAAGGGGATGACGATCCGGCTCGTCGTCACGGGGCGCTCCTCCGTGCCGTAGCGATACACCCAGCCGGCGCCCTGTTTCGTGATCGATTCCGCGTACTCGTCGATCGCGTCGGCGCTGCTCGACGTGTGCATCCAGCCGGCGCGGTCGTTGAAGCCCTGATAGACGAAGAACTGCCCCCACGTCGACGCGCCGTAGACGTTGAGCCCTTCGTCGCTCGTCACCTGGGCTTCGGAGCGGAAGAAGAACGAGGTGTGGGGGTTGATGAGCAGCATCGCGTGATGCGTCGCCGTGTTGGACGGCGCGATCGCGAAGCCGTTCGAGCCGGACGGTTCCTTCGGAATCACCTGGGCGTCGGGACGCACGAGGCCCATCGCGCGCGTGCCATAGAACGCCTCGAGCTCGCGCAGCGAGATCGACTCGATGTCGCCGCCGATGCTCCCCTCGCTGAAGGTGAGCGCCATCCAGGGCTCGAAGCGGGTGATGACGCGCGGCTTCACCTGCGGATGGGTGCTGAGGTAGTAGTTGAGCCCATCGGCCCAGGCGACCATCAGCGACTTGAGCCAGGACGGGCTCGCGGCATACTGCGCCTTCATGCTGTCGGGCTGCACGAACAGCTTCATGCGCAGGTCCCGGTAGATCGCGCTCGCCCCTTCCGCCTCGGCCAACCGCCCCATGGCGTTGAGGTAGTTGGTCTCGATGCGGTTGAAGTCGTCCTCCGCCTGCGCGTACATCATCCCGAACACGGCGTCGGCGTCGGACCGGCCGCGCACGTGGGCGATCCCCCAGTCGTCGCGCGTGATGGTGACGTTGCGGGCCTGGCGCGCCCACCGGGCGGCATCCGCGTCGGCGGCCTCCAGTCGGCTGCAGGACAGGCTGGCGGTGGCGAGCAGCAGGAGGGCGAGCCTGGTCATCAGTGGCAGGGTGGAGGGATGACTCAAGATGGGCGGGCGACCAAGCGAGGGGGAGAGGGGACAACGTACAGCGTCGGCGTACGGCGATCATGCGGCGTGCGGCGGTCGTGCGGCGTGAGGGGTACGGCGCACCGTGCGGCGTCACGGGGGGAGGCGCGTGCAGCGTGAGAATGCGGAACTGGTGTTGGTGGGTGAGGGCGGTCGACGGCGGTAACTGCCCCTCCTGCTTCTCACACCGTCATCCAACCAGTACCGCGTTCCGACCGAAACGCCCGCGCCCGTCCTCGGGCCGCAGTTCCAAACCATCACCCGCCACCGATTCCCCACGCCGTACGCCGACGCCGCCCCCCGCACGTCGCGCCGTACGCCTCACGCCGCCCGCCGCCCGACGGCGCCGGCTCCGTCGCGATGATCCGCGGCGCCGGCTAGTGGCTGATCGCGAGGAACCACCCCGCCACGACCGGCCCGCGCGGGCCGCGCTGACCCGGCGCAGGGGCCGGCGTGCCGGCGGGCAGTGGGCCGTACTCGGGCTGGAACAGGTACGCCACGTGGCTCA
>JABFYH010000173.1 GCA_013361335.1 Gemmatimonadaceae bacterium
CGGTCGTGGTCGCGGTCGTGGTCGCCGTCGTCGTCGCGGTCGTCGTCGTCGCGATCGTCATGGTCGTTGCCGCGCTGCGCCTTCTTCCACGCCTTCTCGCGCTCGTGCTCGCGCTTGCGAGCTTCCTTCTCGCGTTCGCGGTCGGCCTTCTCGCGCTCCTTCTCCAGACGACGCTCGTACCGGTCGTCGCCGCGGTCGTGCGGGTCGAGGCGCGGGTCGTACTGCGAGTTGCGGGGATCGTAGCGCGGGTCGTACTGCGGGCTGCCGGGGATGGAACGCGGATCCCGGTTGCCGTAGACGTTCGTCGGCCGCGAGCCGTAGATGATCCGCGAGTTGCGCGGCTGGTTGCGGCGCGCCGTGGTGCAGTCCGTCGGCGCCGGCTGGCGGCTCGCGGGAAGCCCGTCGATCCAGACGCGGCAGGTACCGGTCGGCATGGCCCGGGGGTCCGGGTATGCCGTGCTGGTAGTACGCGGAATCTGAGCGCCAGCCGCCGAGCCGGCGACGAGCAGCGCGGCACCCGCGGCGAATACGTGACGAAGTGTGTTCATCGCAAATCTCCTCGAGATGCGCCGTGCGTCATGCACGGCGGTGGAACGGTCCTGCTGACGACGTCTGATGTCGCACAGCGGTGCGAGCTCACTGAGGCGGTGGGGCGTGGTCGGGCGGGTCGAGCGGCATGTTCCGGCGGGTGAGCAGATCGAGCGCCTGGACCAGGCTGCGTCCGTCGACGGCGAGCCGGCGGGCGGCGACCATGTGCTGCGCGAACCACTTCCCCCGCCGGGTGGCGAGATCGTCGTAGCGGACGCCACCCCCGCTAGAGGACGAATGGATGATCCGTCCGCCACCGGCGTAGATCGCCACGTGGGAGATGGTCGTCCGCTCGGCGAAGAGCATCAGGTCTCCCTGACGGAGCGCGGAAATGCGCGGCGTCACGCGCTCGCCGGCATTGGCCTGTTCTCGTGAGGTGCGGGGAAGCTGCACGCCCTGCTGCGCGTAGACGTAGCGGACGTAGCCCGAGCAGTCGAAGCCCGTACGCGGCGAGGTGCCGCCCCACCGGTACGGCACCCCGATGTAATCCTCGGCCGTCTCGATGACCGCCGGCGCCGACGGGCCGGCGGCACCGGGTCGAGGGCCGGTGGGGCTCCCGGCCAGCACGACGGAGGACAACACATCCGATGTCGTACGGCTCACCATCGCCGGCGTGCAGCTCGAGAGCGCGAGCACACACAGCGGGGTGAATGGGGTGAACAATTCGAGGCTGCCGGATCGCATGGCCCGGATAGAGGCAGCTTTGCGACCAGCGGCGCGCGATGCGTCAAGTCGTTTTATGACAGAGCTTTAGCTGCGCCGGATCGGTCCCGAAGCGGGCTCGGTCGTCCTGATTTGGCTACAAATGTGTGGGACTCCGGGGACAGGCCATGGCGCGGGCGCCACGGCGCGTCAGACCAGCTCAAGCTCGACCGCCTTCAGCGCCGTCTCACGGGTCAGATAGCAGTGGACGCCACAGCCGACGAGCCCCGCGCGGGCGAATACGGCGCGGTACTGCGCCTTCGTGCGGGGGTGCCATCCTTCGAGGTCGCCTTCCATGTCGTCGCCCGTCGTGTAGGCCTCGAGGTAGGCCATGCCGGTGAGGATCGAGGCGAGGTGGCGAACGCCCCGTTTCAGCGCGGCGTCGGGGACGTACTGGAGCACGTCGGCACAGACGATCAGATCGTGGGCGCGACCGAGCTGCAGCGTGGGGAGCTGCTCGAAGCTGCCGAGGCGGATGTTGCGCCGCCGGCCGTGGCGCGCCACCACCCAATCACTCGGGTCGATGCCCAGGTATCTGACGTCGGGTCGGATCCGGCGGATCTCCCGTCGCCAGGCGCCCTCGCCCGCTCCGACGTCCAGAACGGACCGCAGCTTGCGACCAAGGAAGTATTCCGCGATGCCGACGACCATGCGCACCTTGCGACGCACTGCCTGCGGAGTGTGGACCCGGGTCCGCGGGTCGCGGTACCACTTTCTGAAGTAGGCTTCATCGTAGGACTTACGACCGGCGGCAGCCGGCATTGCCGAGGAATCCATGCGGATCGAATGTGAAGGGCGGGGGAGATGGCGCGTGTTCGCCGGGCGGCGCGCCATGGCCACGGCGCTCATGATGGCATGTCTCGCGCTCGCGGGCGCATGCAGCCGCAACAACAATCCCGACGAGATGGCCGAACCGGTACCCCCGACTCGGCTGCGCGTGGAGAACCAGGCCTTTCTGGACATGACCATCTACGTCTACCGCAGCTCGCAGCGCATCCGCCTTGGCACGGCGACGGGGAACAGCGTGACTCGCCTGACGATCCCGGCGAATCTGATCTTCGGCGCGACGCCGCTGCGCTTCCAGGCCGATCCGATCGGCGCGAGCCGCGCACCGATCTCCTCGGAGATCACCGTCGCGCCGGGTGACGAGGTGGTCCTCACGATCCCGCCGAACTAGACCACGGCAGTCGCGGGGCGCGGCCATGTCGACGGTCATGCGGGCCGGCGCGGTGGTGCTCGCCCTGGCGCTCCTCGCTGCCGGTGGGGTGCTCGTCTATATCGCGATGATCGCGCTCCGCCGGAGCGAAGGGGTGTTTCTCCCAGCCGGCTACGTGGGGGTCGCGCTGTTGGCGGGCGGGGCCTATCTGCTTCGGCTGGCAGTCCGGGACTGACGGCTTCAACCTTCGCCTGACCCCTACTGTCGAACCGGCGTCGGCATCCCATCCCCGTCGCCCAAAGGTTCCCATGCTCGCGCTCCGTCCGGTCGTGCTTCTTGCCCTCGTGGCTTCCCCCACCCTGGCCGGCGCGCAGACGCTGCTCGGGCGTGATGATTCGGTCTTCACCTGGCGCGGCTCGCTCCCGGCCGGTGCGCTGCTCACCGTGCGCAATCACAACGGGCCGATCGACGTGCGGCCTGCGACCGGCAGCCAGGTGGAGCTGCGGGCGGAGAAGCGCGCACGCTACGGCAACTTCACCGACGTCGCGTTCGACATCAGCACGGGAACGAAAGGCGACGTCACGATCTGCTCCACCTTCCGCGGCAACGATCCCTGCGACGACGAGAATCGCCGCTCCTGGAACGGCGACGACGACTGGCGGCGCGGTGTGACGGTGGCGATGACGCTGCTGGTGCCGCGCGGCGCGCAGGTTCGCGTGGGCACCGGGAACGGCGCGGTGTCCGTGGAGCGGGTCGGGGGCGAGGTGAGCGCGTCGACGGGCAATGGGCGGGTGAACGTCCTGAACACCGATGGTTCCGTCCGCGTCTCGACCGGCAACGGCGACGTCGAGGTACGCGAGGTGAAGGGCCCGGTGCGCGTCTCGACGGGAAATGGCCGCGTCACCGTTTCCACGGCGCAGGGGCCGGTGGAGGCGCACAGCGGCAACGGCGACATCGACGTGCGGATGACCGCGCTGAAGCCCAGCGAGGACATGACGTTCAGCACGGGGAGTGGCGACGTGCGCGTCACACTGCCGACCAACTACAACGGCGAGCTGGACGCGAACACCGGGAACGGCACGATCTCCTCGGACTTCGACCTGAAGGTCGAGGGGCGGATGAGCCCGCGGCGCGTCCGGGCGACGATCGGCAGCGGCGGCGCCAGGCTCCGGCTGGTGACGGGCAATGGTGGGCTGGAGGTCCGGAAGGCGCAGTAAGAGGGTCGGCCGCCAAGCGGCTGAGCCGGCACACACGAGAAAAGGGCACACCCGACGGGTGTGCCCTTCTTCGTCTCGACGACCTCGTGGCTTACGCGGCCATCAATCCTTCCGGGATCCAGATCGGACGGCCGTTCTTCACGGCGCCGACGCACTGATACCGGGCGGGAGGGAAGCCGGCGACGCCGATCTCGAGCGAGTCGCCCGCCTGGACGACGATCTGCCGTCCCAGCAGCACGACGGCGTCATCGAAGGAATCGCTTTCGACGACTCCGGCCTGGCGAATGGATTCAGGCCCGGAGCTGATGGCGAACTGAAACTTGGACAATGGGGGCCTCCGTGTGGATTGCTTACGGACTAATACCCCAGTCGCCGGAAAAGTGCGGACGCCGCCTCCCGCGACGAACGCCGACGGGGCAGCCGGCGATGCCGGCTGCCCCGTCGAAGCGTTCCCGACATCAGGGGTTGATCCAGTACGACCACTTCACCAGGAAGGTGTTGTTCGGGTGGTCGCGGAAGGGCGAGTCGTAGTCGCGCGTGACCTTGTAATCCGACATGTATCCCGGATCGCCCGGCGCCAGGAAGTTGCTGCGCCCCTGCTGCCAGACCACGAACAGCGTGCTGCCCTGCCGGTACTCGTAGCGCAGCACGGTGTTGGAGCGGAACTGGCGGAAGTTGAAGCCGTCGAACACCGGAGCGCCGCTCTTGTAGCTCTTGAAGCGATCGGCATAGGCCTCGGCGCGCGGGTTTGCCAGCTCCTTCCAGTTCGCGTACGTCCCGTTGGTGTTGAACGGCTCGCCGTAGAACTGGAACGACAGGTTCGGCGTGGCCGTGAAGTTGAGCCGGGCGCTGATGCCGACGGTCGTCTGGTCCAGGCGGGCGAAGGTATAGTGGGTGGTGTCGCTGCCCACATCGCCGTAGCGCGCGTAGAACTGCTTGTCGTCGGCGTTGCGCTGGTAGTTGATACCGAGCGAGGTGGAGAAGCGGCTGGAGACGCGGAAGTCGAGCTGGGGCTGGAGGTAGGCGTTCCAGGAGTGCCCCTCGTCGCCGCGCCATCCGCCCCACCACACGCTGCCCGTCACCGCCGGCCGGCTGTCGCTCTGGATCCCTGCCCAGAAGCTCTGATTGGGCGAGATGCGGATCGCCGGCCCACCGCGTGCGCCGCGGTCGTCGTACGCCGTCGCGAGCTCATCGACGTTGAAGCCGAGGTGCGTCCACATGTAGTTCTTCCACTGGATGTGCGAGTTGTGGTTCAACCCGTTGCCGAGCACGAGGCCTTCGGTGGTCCACCGCTCCTGCGCGTTGAAGTTGAAGAAGGCGCGCTGGTAGAGCTTCGTGGGCGTCTGGAACTGGAGGGCGAACCAGTTGCGGAACAGCTGCTCGTCGGCGCGGCGCTGATAGCCGATGTCGTTGGACTCGAAGCCGGGGGAGAAGCGCTGATACACGCTCTGGAAGCGGGTGATGCCGCCGCCGAACTTGCTCACCGAGATGCGCTCGGCGTCGCCGCGGAGGAAGGTCCGGGTGGGATCGTACGCGACGCCGTCGTCGGGGCGCTGGTAGGCGTGTACGGTGTTGGTCTGGAGCGCAGCGATCGCCGCCGGGGTGCCGTGCACGTCGCTCATGGCGACGAACGAGCGGACCTCGTAGTTGTTGCTGAAGAAGCGCCGGCGCAGATCGATGCCTCCGGTGTACGCGGCGTCGCGCAGGTAGGGCGCCCCCCCGGGGTCGAGCGACCGGTTGACGGCGGTGAGCATGAGCCCCATGTCGCCCTGACCGTCACTGTGATCGCGCTGGAGGCGCAGCACGCCGTAGTTGGTGCGCGGCTCGATCGATGGGAGCTGACCGTTCAGCGGCGTCACGCCGTCGACACGCTGGGTGACGGCGTCGAGCAGTCCGATCGAGAAGCCGTTCGCGAGGCGCCCGGTCAGCTTCGTCGCCGCGGCGATCGGCGTCGCGGTGGCGCTGGTGGGGTCGCCATACAGATCCGCGAGCTGCGGGTTGCGGCCGATGCGGCGGGAGTAGAAGAGACCCGTGCACCCGCTGTCGATGTCGCCGCAGCTGGTGTTGAAGGTGAAGATGCCCGCCCCCTCGAGGAAGAAGGGACGGCGCTCCTCGAAGAAGGTCTCGAATGCGGTGAGATTGAGCTGCGCGGGATCCGCCTCGACCTGCCCGAAGTCCGGGTTCACGGTGGCGTCGAGCGTCAGGTTGGAGGTGATCCCGTACTTGAGATCGACGCCGGCGGTCATCTTGTTGGGATGATCGTAGCGCGCGAGCCCACCGCTCCGGCCCGGTCCGAAGTCGCGCGTGTCGCTCTTGACCACGGTGTACGGCATCAGCTCGAGACGCCGCGGCGAGGGCAGACGGCCGATGCCGTCCAGGGTGCCCGACTGCGACACGTACCCCTGGGTGTTCCGGTGGTACAGCGGCCACGAGTCGCGCTGCCCGGTGCGCGCGATGTCGCGCACGATCATCAGGCCGAAGGTATGCTGGTCACCCGGCGGGTAGCGCATCTGGCTGAACGGGATGCGAAACTCCGCGACCCAGCCCACGGAGTCGATCCGCGTGGCGACGTCCCAGACGGCATCCCACGACGCGTCCTCGTTGTTGTCGTTCGAGACGTAGAAGTCGCGCTTCACGCCAGCGGGGTTGGTGATGAACTCGTACGCCGTCTTCTTGTCGTTGTACGAGCTGATCATGAGCTTGAGCTGCTCGGAGCTCGTGCGGACGTCGCGCCGAGAGAGGAGCGAGATGATGCTGTCGGGGGCCGGGTCGAACATGCGCGCGAGCACGTAGAGGTAGCGATCGTCGTACGTCACGCGGACCTCCGTCCTGAAGCGCGACTCGCGGCCCTCGTTGGGATCGTACTCCAGGAACCGGTCGATCACCTGCGCCGACGCCCATGCCGGATCGTCGGTGCGGCCATCGAGCACCGGCGGCGTGGTGACGCGCGAGGCCATTGCGGCGGTGGCGGTCGCCTTGCCGGCGAAGGAGGTGCCCTGCTGGACGGCGGCGCCGGCCGCAGTGGCGGTGGTCGGAGGAGCGGGGGTCTGGGCGCGAGCGGCCGGCGTGACGGCGGGCGCCAACGCAGCGGCAACGGTCGTCAGAAGGCGACGGGAAGATCGGTGCGACATGGCCACGGTCCCGGTGGGCGTGCCGACAGGGAGCGGATGACGGATCCGCCCGACACGACACGGTTGCATGGCCTTGAGACAACGCCCCGCAAAGTTTGGTTGGAACCGGCGCGATGGCGCGCGACTACACCGCGGGGAGACTGAGCTCGAACTCGGATCCCTGGCCTTCGGCGCTGCGGGCTACCAGCTCGCCGCCCATCGCGCGCGCGAGCTCGCGGCTGATCGCCAGACCGAGTCCGATCCCCTCCTGTTCGCGCTTGTACCGTCGGTCCACCTGGACGAACGGCTCGAAGATCCATTCGAGCTTGTCGGGCGCGATCCCCTGCCCCGTATCGGTGACCGAGACGAGCGCGACACCGCGCGCCGTCCTGGCGCAGCGCAGGCCGATCGTGCCGCCGGGCGGCGTGAACTTGAGCGCGTTGGAGAGCAGGTTGAGCAGGATCTGCTGCACCTTGTCGCGATCCGCGCGCACGATCAATCCGGGCTCGCACCGCTCGATCATGAAGCTCAGCCCCCGCTCGCGGAGCTGCGGCTGCACGAAGTCGCGCATGCCTTCCACCACCTCGTGCAAGGGGAAGGGCGCGAGCTCCACCTTCAGGTGACCGCCCTCGATCTTCGCGAAGTTCAGCACATCGTTGATGAGCGACAGCAGGTACGCCTGGCTCTTCTTGATGCGATCGAGGTCGGCGCGCTGCTGCTCGGTCACCGGCCCGCGGATGCCGAGCTCCAGCAGCTGCGCGTAGCCACCGATCGCGTTGAGCGGTGTCCGAAGCTCGTGGCTCATCACGGCGAGGAACTCGCTCTTCGACCGATTGGCCGATTCCGCCTCGAGGCGCGCCTGCTCCGCCACCTGCAACAGCTCCTCGCGCTCGCGTTCGGCCGCCATCCGTTCGGTGACATCCTCGAGCACGCAGACCGTGCGCGGCGGTGCGCCGGCCGATTCCACGTCGTCGGTGGTGACCGACAGGGTCCGGCTGCCGACGATGAACAGCGCCTTGTCGAGTCGCGGCTTCGTCACGAGGCGGCGCGCCAGCGCGGCGCTCGCATCGCCGAAAGTGCGCGCGAGCACCGGCACGAGGGGCTGGTCGACGAGCGCCGGGGACGCGAGGCCGAACAGCTCACCGGCGGCGCGGTTTGCGCGCAGCACCACGGCGGCGGCGTCGAGGAGAAAGACCGCGTCGGCGAGGGCATCGAAGGTCGCCTGCCATTCACGCGCGGCGTCGGCGAGCAGACGATCGGCGGTGCTGGTGCGCAGCAGCGCCCGCACCGTCGCGACGAAGACTGTGGGATCGATCGGGTGCGTCAGATACGCGTCGGCCCCCTGCTCCAGCCCACGTGCACGGTCGGCGTTGGTGGTGTAGCTGGCCGACAGGTGCAGGACCGGCACCAGGCCGCGCGTCGGATCGCGGCGGAGCTCCTCGACGACGTCGAAGCCGCTCATGTCGGGCAGGTTCACGTCGAGCACCACGACGTCCGGATGAGTGCCCATCGCATCCAGCGCCTGCCGTCCCGTCGCCGCCTCGTCGACGGCGAAGCCCGCCGACCGGAGGATGCGTGCGGTGACGTACCGGTTCGCCTCGGTGTCGTCGACGACGAGGACGCGTGGCGCGGGGCGAGTGGTTTCAGCCACGAGCCGCCTCACCGGGTCGGAGCTCGCGCGGGACGACCAACGAGAAGCGTGAGCCGACGCCGGGCTCGCTCTGCAGCGCGACGCTGCCGCCGAGGAGCGCCGCCAGCTTGCGGGTGAGCGGCAGGCCGAGGCCCGTGCCGCGCACGCGGCGCTGGATCGGGCCATCCACCTGCGTGAAATCCTCGAAGATGCGCTGTTGATCGGCGGGAGCGATGCCGATGCCGGTATCGGCGACGGTGAAGCGGACCGTCTCGCCCTCCGCCTGGGCAGTGATGCGCACCTCGCCCTGCGCCGTGAACTTCAACGCGTTCGACACGAAGTTGCGCAGCACCTGGCCGATCCGCTGCTCGTCCGTGTAGAGCATGATCGACTCGGCCGGATCGTCGAAGACCAGCGCCACCTGCTCGTTGGTGGCCAGCGGTCGGAACATCCCACGGAGCGCCGCGAACAGGCCCGCGACCGTGAAGGCATCGGGGCGCATCTCCACCTTGCCGGCCTCGATCTTCGCGATGTCGAGCAGGTCGCTGACCATCTCCGTCAGCCATTCGGCGGAGCGTTGGATGAGACCGACCTGTTTTCCCTGCTCGAACGAGAGCGGCCCGTCGACGTGGGACAGGAGAATGCGGCAGAGGTTGACCATCGAGCTGAGGGGCGTGCGCAGCTCGTGACTGACGTCGGACAGGAAGCGCGTCTTGACCTCGGACAGCCGTCGAAGCTCCTGCGCGCGATCGTCGAGCTCCGCGTACAGCGCGACGACGCCGCGGTTGGTCTCCGCGAGCTCCTGGGTGAGGCGCTCGATCTCCGTCTCGCGCTGATGCACGGTGTCGAGCGCGGCCACCAGGGCGGTCGTCGCCCGCTGGAGCTCCGTCTCGGCGGACGGCGGGGCTTCGCGGAGCAGCACGTCCGAGAGGGCACGCACCTCGGCGGCGCCGAGGGGCGGTGCATGGGCGATCACGCGCGCGACAGCGACCGTGGTGCCCGAGGGGCCGCTGTCGATGGTGAAACGGTCGCTGAGCCGCCGCGCGCCCATGATGCCGATGCCCATGCCGGTGGACGAGACGTACAGACCCTGAAGCACGCGCTGCAGATCCGGAATTCCCGGGCCGCGGTCGGTCACGCGCGCCACGAGGAGGCTGCGCTCACCCTCCTGCTCGATGGCAAAGGCCACCCGGCCGTCGTGCGCGTAGCGAAAGGCATTCCGCGCGAGCTCGCTGACGGCGGTAGCGAATCGCACCTGGTCCTGCGCGTCGAAGCCCAGCTGCGCGGCGATGGCGCGCGCACGCTGGCGGGCGAGCACGACGTCGTGCTCGAAGGTCAGCGCGACGGTGGTGATCGCGTGCGACTGCCCCGGGGCGGCGCTGGCGGCCATCATGCGACCGCCTCGCGCAGACCGAAGACGAGCACCGTCGCGTCGTCGCGGCCACGGGAGGCATCACGGTGCAGGACCGCGGCGATGACTGCCGGATCGTGCTCGCGGATGCGCGGATAGCCATCGAGACGCCAGCGGGTGGTGAGACCGTCGGTATGCATGACGAGGCACTCACCGGGGCGCCAGGGCTGGGTGAAAGGCTGGAGCCCACGCACGGAGAGACCGGCCGTCCCGTTCATCGAGGGGAGCGAACGTGGGCCAGCCGGACCGATGAGCGCCGTGACCGTATTGCCCACGCCGCAGAAGTCCACCGTTACCCCATCGCTCGAGCGGCGCACCTCGGCCACGGCGACCGCGGCGCCGCGCGTGGCGCGCAACGCCTCGTGCAGCAGCGCGATGATCTCTTTCGGCGTGCGTGCGTCGATGGACCGAAAGACGCTGATCGCGGTGTCCGCCGCGTCGGCGGCATTCGGTCCGTGACCCAGGCCATCCACCAGCAGCACGGTTGCATGGTCGCCGTCCTGCCGCACACACCATCCGTCGCCGCAGGCCGTCTCACCGTCGAGGGGGAGACAGACGACGCCGACGTCGAGCAGGTGTGGCGGCCGAGCGTTGCCGTCGCTCGCAAAGATGCGGGAGAGCACCACCGTGCCCTTGCCCGGGAGGGAGTAGACGTCGAGCTCGTCCGACTGTCGCCGCATCGCCCCGAGGCCGGCGCCGGCGGTGCCTCCGGTCGAGTAGCCGTCGGCGAAGAAGCGCTCGAGGTCCTGCATCCCCGGTCCGGCGTCGACGGCGAGCAGCTCGACGCCGGTGACGCCGATGGACGACGTATCGCGCAGGAGGATGACGCCACCACGCGCATGCCGAGCGAGGTTGGTGGCGGCCTCGGTGACGACGATGGCCAGCGTACCGCGGGCATGCTCGTCCAGCCCGCACGAGCGCGCGATGGCCTCGGCGGCACGACGCGCCTCGCCCACGCGGCTTTCGTCGTCGCAGACGATGCGCGTGGAGATCGGCCCGCCCTTGGCGGGCCGCCAGGCGGTCGTCGGCAGCTCGCTCACCGTGCTTTCCATTTGGTGATCGCGACGCGGGTGCCCTGACCGGGCGTGGAGGCGATGTCGAACTGATCGACCAGTCGCTTGGTGCCACCGAGGCCGAGTCCCATCCCGGTGCCGGAGGTGTAGCCGTCGGTCATCGCACGATCGATGTCCGGAATGCCCGGGCCCTGATCCTCGAAGATCAGTCGCACGCCCTGCCGGACGCCGTCCCGCAGCTCCTCGATCGTGAGGGCGCCGCCGCCCCCGTACTCCAGCGTGTTGCGGGCGATCTCGCTCGCCGCGGTGACCATCTTGGTGAGGTCGACCAGCCCCATCCCCACGGCGAGACACCAGCCACGCACCACCTGGCGGACATTGACGATGTCGTGCGGGCCGCGGACCGCAATCCGCTCAGTCCTCGCCGTCAGCATCGTCCACCTCGAGCATGGCGCCGGAGGAGGCGACTGCCGCGTTCAACAGGGCCACGCCCTTCTCGACGTTGAGCGCGGTGCGTACGCCGGGCAGGGAGAGGCCGAGCTCCACCAGCGTGATGGCCACCGCGGGCTGCATGCCGACGACGACGGTGTCGGCATCCAGCACGCGCGCGATGCTGGCGATGTTCGCGAGCATGCGCCCGATGAAGGAATCGACGATCTCGAGCGAGCTGATGTCGATCAGCACGCCTCTCGACCCGTGCTCGGTGATGCGGCTGGTGAGGTCCTCCTGCAGCGTGAGCGCGAGCCGGTCGTGCATGTCCACCTGGATGGTGACCAGGAGGAACTGGCCCATCCGCAGAATCGGGATGCGTTCCATCCGCGCCGCTACCGGGGCGTGGTCGTGAGGCTGCCCGTCGGGTTCGCGCCGTTTCTGCTTCTCACCAGCGTGGTGCCCGTCCGGGACAGCGCCAGCTTGAAGGCGTCGGCGAGGGTGGCTTTGGTGACGATGTCGCCGAGGTCGACACCGAGGTGCACGATGGTCTGGGCGATCTGCGGGCGGATGCCGCTGATGATGCACTCGGCGCCCATCAGGCGGGCGGCGGTCACCGTCTTGATGAGGTGCTGCGCGGTGAGGGTGTCGACGGTCGGCACGCCGGTGATGTCGAGGATCGCGACGTCGGCGCCGGTTTCGACGATGCGTTGGAGCAGGCTCTCCATGACGACCTGGGTGCGCGAGCTGTCGAGGGTGCCGATCATCGGCAGCGCGAGCACGCCTTCCCACAGCTTCACGACCGGCGTGGAGAGCTCGAGCATGTCCTGCGACTGACGCGCGATGAGCTCCTCGCGCGTTTTCATGTAGACCTCGGCCGTGAAGAGCGCGAGGCGATCGAGCACCTCGGTGGCACCCCAGACGTCGGTGGCGAGGGCCTCGGCGTCGTTGCCCGCGCTCGCTCGCAGCGCCTCGAAGAGGGGACGCTTGAGCGAGAGGACGAAGGTGGCCGTCTCGCTGGGGGTAAAGCCCTGCTGCGCGCGGATGAACGAGACGCGCTGGAGCACGTCGCGCACGGGCGCCCATGCCGGCCCCTGCACGTCATCGGCGCCGGAGCTCGCGAGCGCCTTGCGCATGGCGGACAGCAGCTCGCTGCATCGGGCGCGGATGTCCCCTTCGCTGGCGGTGCCGGGCTTGGCGCCGTTGGTCTGTTCCTTGGTCCAGGCGGCGAGGATCTCGTCGAAGCGTTCGTCGAGGACGCGAGGGAGGCGGCGGGAGGGTGT
Organism: Gemmatimonadaceae bacterium; assembly: GCA_013361335.1. GTDB lineage: Bacteria > Gemmatimonadota > Gemmatimonadetes > Gemmatimonadales > Gemmatimonadaceae > AG11. The sequence continues at coordinate 12,540 of JABFYH010000173.1, forward strand.
CGCGGGCACGTGTGGAAGGGATAGGGGACATCGGCGCGTGCACGCTCAAGCGAGCGCGACGGCGCGCGACGGTCGAAATCTCGTCGCACGATGCGGAGTGGGCCATTGCAAGGTTCCTGCCCCTTGGGGCGGCCCGAGGGCGAGGGGGCGCGATCGCCCCCGCGGGCGATTAGCTTCGCCGCATGCCCTCGACTTCGTTCGCTCCGCGTCCCGCGCTGGCGGCCCTTGCCGCCACTCCCACCACGACGACCATCCGCAAGCTCTGGAAGGCGCTGACGCCCGGCGAGCGGGCGCTGGGCATCTCGGCCGCGCTCGCCGACGACGAGAATGGCTGGGTCAAGGCGACGACGCGGGGGGCGGTCGCGGGCGCCCTGCGGTTCCGGCCGCAGACCGTCGGCACCTGGCCGACGACGAAGCTGGTGAGCGAGGCAGCGCGGCTGCCCCTGGACGACGTGCAGCTCCTCAGCGCGTACATCGTCGATCTCCATCTCGGCCACCGCCGCCCGATGATGGCGGCATTCCTCGACGACCTGGGGATCGCGAACGACAACGGGCGGATCGACTCCGAGACGACGACCGTGGACCAGCAGGATCCGGCGCGGGTGGCCCGAGCGGCGGACCTGGTGGCCTCCCGCTTTCCGGCCGACGACGTGGCGACCTATTTCCTGACGCTCCTGCTCCAGGACCAGGCGATCTGGTCGGGGCTGCGAGACTGGCTCGCGAGCCGGGCCGGCGGAGCTTAGGGCCGCCGTCCGTCTTGCTCAGCGCCGCGCGAGGGGCGAGAAGGAGATT
>JABFYH010000081.1 GCA_013361335.1 Gemmatimonadaceae bacterium
CCTGACCCTGACGCTGGGGCTCGGTGGCTGCGCGGCCGGCCCATCCCGCCAGCTGGCCAACACCGCTGCCCCCGCGGGCGCGCCACCCGCCGCCGTGCATTTCGACAACGCCTCCCAGGACTACGTGCAGGTCTATCTCGTCGGCATCCGGCGCGAGTGGGTGCTGGGCCGCGTGGCGCCGGGAGCACGGGCCACGCTGCGGATCCCCGAGGACGCGCTGGACGAGGATGCGGGTCAGCTGCGCCTCGCCGTCCTGTCGGACCGCCACGCAACCGACCGCGTCGCCGGTGACACGCGCGTCGCGATGGCGCTCGCGCGGCCGGCCGCCGAGATCCTCGGCCAGCGGTGGACCTTCACGCAACGGCCCACCTACGGTGAGCTCACCTCACTCCCGCTCGGCGCGGTGCGGAGCGCCGTCGGCCGGCCATAACCGAGGAACATACGGCCGCTCTACCGTTCAATCGCTCAACCGCTCTGCCGCTCACCCCAGCTCGCGCGTCATCTCGACCATCGTCCGCCGGAAGCCCGCGCGCGCAAACAATCGCTGCGCGGGCTCGTTCCGCTCCGCCGTCGAGAGCACGACGCGTGGCGCGCCGCGGGCGGCCAACGCGGCCAGCGTCGCGTCGAGCAGCATCCGGCCGACGCCATGACCGCGCTCGGCGGGGTCGACGACGATGTCGTACAGCACCCCCGCCGGTCCGCGGAGCGACATGTAGTCCGTTCCCTCGACGCCGGCGTAGGTGTAGCCGAGCACCGTCCCGCTCCCCTCCGCGACCAGCACGACGACGCTCGGCTCGTCGAGCTGCGAGCCGAGAAAGGAGCCGTAGCCCTGCGCCGTCCGCGAGGTCGCGGCGATGAAGCGTTGGGGATCGAACTCATGGTGCAGGCGCACGAGCAACGCACCGAGACGGCCGACGACCCGCATGTCCGCCAGCGTCGCGGCGCGAACGGTGACGTTCACCGATCGACCGTCGCCATCGCCTTCTCGTTGTACCGGGGCCCGGCCACCCTGTCCGGCGCCAGCGCCGCGTCGAGCGCCGCCATCTCGTCGCGCGTGAGCCGCACGCTCGCCGCGGCGACGTTCTCCTCCAGATACTTCCGCCGCTTGGTGCCCGGGATCGGCACGATGTCCTCGCCCTTGTGCAGCAGCCAGGCGAGCGCGATCTGTCCCGACGTCACGGCTTTCCGCGCCGCGAGGTCACGCACGGCCCCGGCGGCGCGCACGTTCGCGTCGAAGTTCTCGCCCTGGTAGCGCGGATCGCCGCGGCGGAAGTCGCCCTCGGGATACTCCTCCGCACGCTTCACGGCGCCGGTGAGGAAGCCGCGACCGAGCGGCGAGAAAGGCACGAGCCCGATCCCCAGCTCGCGCAGGAGCGGGATGATCCGCGGCTCGAGGTTGCGCTCCCACAGCGAGTACTCGCTCTGCAGCGCGGAGATCGGATGCACGGCATGGGCGCGCCGGATGTTCTGCTCACCCGCCTCCGACAGCCCGAGGAAGCGGACCTTCCCCTCGCGCACCAGCTCCGCCATGGTGCCGACGACCTCCTCGATCGGCACCGCCGGATCGACGCGGTGCTGGTAGAGGAGGTCGATCCGGTCGGTCTGCAACCGCTGGAGCGAGGCCTCGACGACCTCACGGATGTGCGCCGGCCGGCTGTCCACCCCCACCGACGCGCCGTTCTCGATCTTGAAGCCGAACTTCGTTGCGAGGATGATGCGGTCGCGCGCGCCCTTCACCTGCGCGAGGGCCCGCGCCAGCAGCTTCTCGTTCTCGAACGGGCCATACACCTCCGCCGTGTCGAGGAAGGTCACGCCGAGCTCGATCGCCCGGTGAATCGTCGCGATCGACTCGTGCTCGTCGCGCTGTTCGGCGGTGCCGTACGCCTGGCTCATCCCCATCAGGCCGAGGCCGAGCTCCGAGACGACGAGGCCCTGCGTGCCAAGCGATCGAGTGGGCAGCATGTCGGTGGCGGTCGAGGGTCAGCGGTCGATGTGGATGAAAGCGAGCGCGTTGTTCGCGTTCATCGGAATGACGAGCTGGCTCGCGCCGGCGTCGTAGCACATCGACGCGGCGTTCGGCACGTTCCGGGCGATCAGCTCGGCGGCGGCGCCGGGCCGGATGCGCGAGATGCCGCCGAATCGCACGCTGCTCACGTACTTCGTCCCGTCGGGGAGGATCACCAGACCGTCGCTCCCCGCCTGCGCGGCGTGCTCCGTCCTCACCAGCTGGCCCGCCGGCGAGAAGGTGAGCACGGCATCGTCGCCGATGTTGACGACCACGATGTTCCCCTGCGGATCGACGCCGATCCCGTTGGGCTGAAAGAGGGGCGCGCCCTGCACGAAGACCGAGGCCGTGCCGTTCGGGGCGATCTTCCAGATCTGCCAGGTGGCGGGATCCGGCCGCTCGCCGAAGGCGCCCGTCCGCGTCGCGTAGACCGTTCCGTCGTCGGCGACCTCGATGTCGTTGATCCAGTCGACACCCGGCAGACGTACCTCGCCCGCCGGCGCGCCGGTCTTCATGTCGAACCGTCGGATGACGGCGATGCTCGCGTCGGCCGCTGAAGTGCCACCGTCACGATCGGCGACGTAGAGCATGCCGTTCATGATGTCGCTGCCGTAAGGCTCGTTGAGCACCAGCGCCGGCGTCGACCGCACACGATCAGCGGGGCTCTGGATCCCGATCCACCGCGCCGTGTGCACCGAGCCGTCGTGATTGATGAGCGAGACGAAGGCGTCGTTGGTCTGCACCGTCTGCGGCACGCCGCGGTTCGGCACCACGATCACGCCGCGCTCGCGGTCGTACGAGCAGCTCTCGGCCGAGTAGATCGCGCCGTAGACCTTCACGTTGGGCGAGATCGGCTCGAACGTTCCATTCGCCGTCGGCGTGACGGGCAGGCCGAGCGGATTGCCGACGACGTAGGGCGGCGGCCCCTGCGGCTGCTGCGCCCGCGAGACGTCCGACCTGGCGCCGAGGGCCACGAGAGTGGCGCACGCGAGGATCGTGATCCGTGTCATCACTGCGTTCTCCGGATGGTGGATTTGGCGAAGCCTACGGCACGAGCGCCGGTCGGCCGATCTGGTATTCGTGCGGCGGTTCCGCGTCCTGCAGGTTCCGGACGAAGTAGTCCCACCGCCGGCGCATCACGTAGTTCGCGTCGACGCCGTAGCCGTGGCGCGCGTGCGGGAGCATCAGCAGATCGAAGTCCTTGTTCGCCTTCATCAGTGCATCCACCACGAGCTGGGTGTTCTGCACCGGCACGTTGTCGTCCATCTCGCCGTGCACGAGGAAGAGCTTCCCCTGGAGCTTCGACGCGTACGTCTGGTTCGCTTCCTCGGCGTAGTTGTCGTTGGTGCCGGTGCGTACCAGCAGCCCCTGATAGCGCTCGCCCCAGTCGTCCTCGTAGTTCCGGTTGTCGTGATTGCCGGACTCCGAGATTCCCACCTTGAAGAAGTCGGGGTGGCGGAACATCGCCGCCGCGGTGGCGAAGCCGCCGCCGGAGTGCCCCCAGATGGCCGCCTTGTCGATGTCGATGAACCGGTAGCGGGTCGCCAGCTCCTTCATGCCCGCGATCTGATCGGGCAGCGTGTTGTCCCCCATGCGGCCGTAGTACGCGTCGGCGAACGCCTTCGAGCGGCCCGGCGTCCCCATACCATCGATCTCCACGACGACGAACCCCAGCTCGGCCAGCGCCTGATTGTCGCCGCGCGCCGGCGAGAAGCTGCGCGAGCCGACGCTCCCCGTCTGCGGGCCAGGATAGATGTGGTTGATGATCGGATACTTCTTCGTCGAATCCAGGCGCGAGGGAACGTACATCAGACCATAGATGTCGGTCTTCCCGTCCCTCGCCTTCATGCGGATCGGCATCGGCGGCTTCCACCCGCTCGCGAGGAGGCGCGACACGTCGGCGCGCTCCAGCGTCTGCACCAGCTTGCCGTCGGCGTCGCGCAGCACCGTCACCGGCGGCGTGTCCGGCGTCGAGTACGTGTCGACGAAGTAGCGGCCGTCGGGCGAGAACGACACCACATGGTTCGCGTTCTCGGGGGTGAGCAGCGTCTGCCCTCGGCCGTCGAAGCCGATGCGGTACAGGTGCTGGAAGTACGGGTCGCGCCCTGCCTCCTTCCCCGACGCGAGGAAAGTGATCGTGCGCGACTTCTCGTCGACGCGCAGGATGCCGTCGACGTTGCCCTCGCCGGTCGTGATGCGATTCTTCAACCGGCCGGTCGCGAGGTCGTACAGGTAGAGGTGGATCCAGTCGTCGCGCTGCGACCACCAGATCAGCTCATTCGACGCGGGCAGGACGCGCCAGAGGTTCTCGGCCAGCGATGCGTCGCCGACCTGCGTCGGCATGCGCTCCTCGAACAGCGTGCGCACCTCGCCGGTGCGCGCGTCGGCGACGCGAACCCAGGCGCTCTTGTGATCGCGCGAGCTGGAGACGAACGCGATGTGCGAGCCGTCGGGATACCACTGCAGGTCGCAGAGCTCGCCGCCGCAGTTGACGTCGTCGGTGACGGTGGACCGATGCGCATCGGGAGGCATCTGCAATCGCACGACGCGCGGCTTGCCGTCGGGGCCGTCGCCGATGATGACGCGGCTGATGCGGAAGATCACGCTGTCGCCGGGCATCGGATACTTCCACGCCTGGAGGTGCGGCGCGCCGACGTTCGTCGAGACGAGGTACATGTCGCGCACGCCGCGCCCGTCGTGCTGAAATGTGGCGATCTGCCGCGAATCCGGGGACCAGGTCACTACCGGGTTGTCGCTGTGCGTCCACCCGGCGTTGTCGGTGGCGTAGCCGAAGTCGCGGATGCCGTCCGTCGTGAGCTGCATCTCGCCGCCGCCGGCCAGGTTCTTCGACCAGAGGTTGTTGTCGCGGATGAACACGGCGCGTCGCCCGTCCGGCGACACGCTCGACGACGGTGGCGCATTGGCGGCACCTGGCGAGGAGTCGGCCGGGGCACAGGCATACTGCTGGAGGTCGCAGCTCCAGCGGCGATTCTGCAGGCGCACGGTGATCGACCGGCCGTCCTTCGCGAGATCGAAGGTCTGGAAGGGCAGGCGATTGCCATCCACTCGCCCTCCGGACGCCGTCGCGAGCGCGGCGGCGAGCCGTGCCTGGTCGAACAGCGTCTGGCGCGTCCGTCGCACCGGATCGACGACGAAGAAGGCGCTCCCGCCGGGCACGGTGGCGCGGTACCAGAGCCGCCCATCCTCGGTCCAGGTCGGCCGCACGCCGAGCCCGGTGACCAGCGGCACCGTGTTGGCGCCGAGGAACCGCTCGGCGCGGGCATAGTCGTCGGCGGTGAGCTGGCGTCGCGACTGGGCGGCGAGCGGTGCGGCCAACAGCAGGAGCGGAGCGACGGAACGAAGGCGCATGGGGCTCGTGAGCCTGGCGATGATGTGAGGAGGTGGGCGGTGGGCCATTCGGGATACTATCGCCGGTGCCTGCGGGGAGGGAGTCATATAGATGCGGCCCGCCGGATTTCGATGACGACCCTCTGGGGTCCCCTCTGCATCGTGTACCCGACCCTGACGGAGCTCGTGACGTGCCCTATACGGTCTGGAGCCGCGGCCGCCTGATCGGCGAGACGGACCTCGCGTTCAGGCCCCTGATCGACGTGCAGCGGTCGGGGCATTTTCATCCCAACGCGGAGGGGGAGCGCGTGATGGAGCTGATCGCCTCGCCGCTCCCGGCGATGCGCGCCTACCTGCATCGGGACGCGCGCGACGCCGATGGTAACGGCTTCGTGCTCCCGGAGCTTCAGGGCTCCGCGTTGTTCGCCGATCTTGCCGAGTCGTTCCATCACTTCCGGTCGTTGGAGCTGGAGCTCAGGCGAGAGGACGGCTCCGTCGTGCCGACGGAGGACATTGGTTTCCAGGATACGCATCCGTCCCTCGCGGTCGCCGAGGCCGAGCTGGAGGAGTACGAGCACAGCGTGGACGACCCGGGAGGTCCGGACGACGATGACCTTCCCGAGGCGACCGAGGCGGAACGGGAGCTCGAGATGGACGTGTTGCACGATCTCGAGGCGTTGGACTCGCCGAGTGACTGGGACGACGACGTGCATGCCCCGTGGGTCCCGCCGGAGCTCGAGGCGCCGCAGTTCCCGCGCTACCAGATCCACGTGATGTTGCGGCATGGGAACAGCATCCCATGAGTGCGCGATCACGCGGTGCGCGTGCTGGTTGGCCCCCCATTGACCGCGCTGGCGCTCGCGTGCCAATTGGGGCGCGCCGTGCGCCCATCGCCGCTCGCCCGCGGCTCGTCCTCCGTCACGTTCCCATCGTCCCACATGCCCACCCGCCGCGAAGCCCTCGCGCAGCTGGCCGCGCTCGTCGCGTTGCCCTTTCCCAGGTGGGCCGCCTTGTCGCTCGCCGACGATCCCCTCGTCGGCACGGTCGCCGAGTATCAGGCCGGTTTCCGCCGCCGGAAGTGGACGGCGGTCGAGGTCACGACGCGCGCGCTCGACCGCTGTCGGAAGGAGGGTATGCGTTGGCGCGCAATCGATGCCCTGGCGGATACCGCCCTCGTCGAGGCCCGTGGTGCGGATGCGCGGCGACGGGCCGGCCGGCTGCGTGGGCCGCTCGATGGGGTCCCGGTGTTCGGGAAGGCGATCTACGACATGCACGGTCTGCCGACCACCGGCTCCAGCGCCGAGTGGGCTCGGCTCTTTCCCGAGCTCGTGCGGCGCGACGCGATCGAGATCGCACGACTTCGCGCCGCCGGCGCCATCGTGCTCGGCAAGACCGCCGCTGACGACTTCGCCTATCATGGTAACGGTACGAGCAGTCACACCGGCCAGGTGCTCAACCCGCACGACCCGACCGGCACGCGCACCCCCGGGGGCTCGAGCGCCGGTTCCGCGGTTGCCGTCGCCACCGGGATGGCCTTTGCCGCACTCGGCACCGACGACGGGGGATCCAATCGCATTCCGGCGCAGTTCACCGGCGTTGTCGGGATGAAGCCGACCTTCGGGCTCGTGCCGCGCACGGGGGTGATCCCAACCTGGCCCTATCTCGACACCCACGGGCCACTCGCCCGGACCGTGGCCGACGCCGCGCTGCTGCTGGCCGCCATCGCCGGCGCGGACGCGTCCGATCCGCTCGCGCTCACGAGCAGGGTGAACCGCGGCCCGTTCGGGCGGCTCCACGACGAGGCGCTTGCGGGCGTCCGGCTCGGAATCGTTGAGGCGCACGTTCCCCGCGCGCAGATGAGCGCCGAGGCCGTGGCGATCTGGGACCGTGCGGTGAGCGACCTGCGCGCCGCCGGTGCGACCGTCGAACCGTTCGCGGCTGCCGTCACACGCGTCGACTACCGCGACGCCTTCACCGCCTCGGCGCGTGCCCGAAACGACGTCGCCCCCGACTCGCGAGCGCCGGCCGCCACCGCCAACGCGCTGTTCCGTTATTTCGCCGGTCGGACGGACGACCCCCGTGGGGCGATGCGTCGCGGGTATGCCGCCTATCGCGCCTTCTACGATGTCCTCCCCGCGACGTTCGAGGAGTGCGAGCGGCTCGTCGATCAGCCGATGGCGGACGACCCCGCGGGACGCTCGTTCGCGCGATCACGCGCGGAGGTCGTGGCGGCGCTCGCCGCGTCCATGCGGGCCGCGCGCGTCACCGCGATGGTCTATCCGACCATGCCGTTCAACGCGCCCCGCGCCGTCGATCCCTGGCCGGACGTGCGCACCGCACTCGGCTACGGCAACTGGCTCGGCCTTCCTGAAGTCTCGGTGCCGGCGGGGATGGGCGCGGATGGCATGCCCGCGCTCAACCTGTCGGTCGTCGGGCTGCCGGGGAGCGACGCGAGCATCCTCGCGCTCGCGCACGCGTACGAGCGCCAATCCCGACGCTTCGTCGCTCCGCCGCGCACCTCCTGACCGGGGCGCGCCGACAGAACGACGATGAACGGTGTGCAGTCGACGGCGCCCGGAAGCCCCCCTCCGTTCGCCGACGGCTGCGCACCGTTCACCGACGACCGGTCACGACCACGATCGATCGTGGTCGTGTCGGCGCTCAGCGCTCGGTACGACCGCGCAGCTCGCCCTGACGGTCGCCCAACGTCCAGCGGCCGAGGAGCGCGCCCGACGCGTTCGGGTCGTTCTGCCCGTACAGCACGAGCGTCAGCACACCGGCAGGCGTAGCGCCGTGGAGCGTGATGTCCGTATCCAGCACGTCGACGACCATCGGCACGGCGTCGCGCGTGTTGGGGCGGCGGAAGGTCGCCACCAGCTCCCCGGAGGAGTCGGCGACGGTCACCTCGCTGGGCATGCCGGCGAGCTGGCTCGCGCCGAAGCGGTAGACGGCGAGCGTGCGACGCTGCACCGTATCCGACGTCGCGGCGAGGTGACGGACGGCCGGGCGAACGTACTCGGCGGTGGCCTGTTGCGCGGCGGCGGGGCGGCCGGCGGCAAGCGAAAGGGCAGCCGCGGCGAGCGGCGAAAGGATCGAACGAACGAGGTGCATGGTGTCCTCCGGAAAAGTGTCGTGCGCGTGGTGTTGCATGGAGAATCGGCGCTTTCGACTCCGGAGTCCAAGACATCTTTCGTTGTCATCGGTACCCTGAAGGTATGAGCGATCTCCTGGCCGCCCGGAGCCAGATGGCGATGTCGCTCGGCTTCCACATCGTGTTCGCCGAGATCGGGATCGCGATGCCCCTGCTGATGGTGCTGGCGGAGTGGCGGTGGCGGCGCACCGGCGACGCCGCCTGCCACGAGCTGGCCCGACGATGGGCGAAGGGCACTGCGGTCCTGTTCGCCGTCGGCGCGGTGTCGGGGACCGTGCTCTCCTTCGAGCTCGGCCTGCTGTGGCCGGGCTTCATGCGCTTCGCCGGCCCGCTGATCGGCCTCCCCTTCTCGCTCGAAGGCTTTGCCTTCTTTCTGGAGGCGATCTTTCTCGGCGTCTATCTCTACGGGTGGGATCGCGTCGGTGCCCGCGCGCACCTGGCGTCGGGGATGATCGTCGCCGCGAGCGGGGCGGCCTCGGCGGTGTTCGTCGTCCTCGTCAACGCCTGGATGAATGCGCCCACCGGGTACGAGCTCGGGGCCGACGGCCGCTTTCTGCACATCGACCCGGTGGCGGCGATGCAGAGCCCCGCCGCGGCGCAGCAGGCGCTGCACATGCTCCTCGCCGCCTACGCGGCGACCGGTCTCGCCGTCGCGGGGGTGCACGCGGCGATGCTGCTGCGCGATGGCGCGTCGGCCTTCCATCGGCGTGGGCTGGCGATCGCGCTGCTCGTCGGCGCGCCGGCCGCAGTGCTCCAGCCCCTATCGGGGGACCTGAGCGCGCGGGTCGTCGCGCTGACACAGCCGGTCAAGCTCGCCGCGCTCGAGGGGCAGTGGCGGACCGAGCGCGGCGCGCCGCTGCGCATCGGCGGGCTTCCCGACGCGGCGCGCGAGCAGACGCGCTGGGCGCTCGAGATCCCGTACGGACTGTCGCTCCTCGCCTTCCACGATCCGGCCGCCGAGGTGCGCGGGCTCACCGCGGTGGCGCGCGAGGACCGGCCGCCGGTGGCGGTGGTGCACATCGCCTTCCAGACGATGGTCGCCCTGGGGACGATCATGGCGCTCGTCGCCCTGTGGGCCGGATGGACCGCCTGGCGACGCGACGTCGCCAGCGATCGACGACTCCTGCGCGCGCTCGTCGTCGTCGCGCCGTTCGGCTTCATCGCGACCGAAGCGGGCTGGATCGTGACCGAGGTCGGACGTCAGCCGTGGGTCGTGCAGGGGCTGATGCGCACCGCGACCGCCGTGACCCCGATGCCGGGCCTCGTCGTTCCGCTCGTCTGCTTCACCCTGCTCTATCTTGGCCTCGCCGCCATCGTCGTCGCGCTCGTCGCCTCGCTCGTGCGCGAGAGTCGGACGGTCCGCGGGTGAGCGCCTTCATCGCGACGATCGGGCTGCCCGAGGTCGTGGCGGGGATTCTCGTGATCGCCCTCAACGCGTATCTGCTCACCGGGGGCGCCGACTTCGGTGGCGGTGTGTGGGACCTGCTGGCGAGCGGTCCTCGGCGCGACGCGCAGCGCGCGCTGATCGCGGAGCAGATCGGCCCGATCTGGGAAGCGAACCACGTCTGGCTCGTGCTCGTCGTCGTGATCCTGTTCACGGCCTTCCCGCCGGCGTTCGCGACGCTCGGCATCGTGCTGCACCTGCCGCTCTCCCTGATGCTCGTCGGAATCGTGCTGCGCGGCTCGTCGTTCGTGTTTCGCAGCTACGGCGCGCGCGACGACGTCAGCCAGCGGCGGTGGAGTCGGGTGTTCGCCGGCGCGAGCATCGTGACGCCGGTGCTGCTCGGTGTCATCGTGGGGGCGATCGCGACCGGCGCCGTCGGCCGCGCGGCGGCGATGGTGCCCGCCGACGGCCCGCGAGCCGCGGCGACGCCGGCCTTTGCCGCCATCTTCGTCGCGCCCTGGCTCGCTCCGTTCCCCCTCGCGGTGGGCGCGCTCGCGCTGGCGCTCTTCGCGCAGCTCGCCGCCACCTACCTCGCCGTCGCCGCCCGCGACGACGCGCTACGCGAGGACTTTCGACGTCGCGCGCTGGGCACCGCGCTGGTGGTGGCGGTGATCGGTACGCTGAGCCTCGTCGTGGCGCGTCGCGAGGCGCCCGACGTCGGCCGCAACCTCGTCGGCGGCTGGGCGATCTTCACGGTGGGCGCCGCCGGCGCGGCGCTGCTCGGCGGATATGCGCTGCTGCGCCACCGGTGGGCGCTCGCCCGCATCGCCGCGGCGCTCGAGGCGTCGTGCATTCTCTGGGGTTGGGCGGCCGCACAGTATCCGCTGCTCGTTCCGCCGTCGATGACGCTGAGCGCCGCGGCCGCCCCGCGCGTGACGCTCACCCTCCTGCTGTACGCGCTGGCGGGCGGGGGCGTCATTCTGCTCCCCGCGCTCGCGTGGCTGTTCCGCCTCTTCGCGCGCCGCGTGGGAGCCTGAGCGCCGCGCGTCGCGCGCTGGCCGAGCTCAGACGTCGCGGTTCCCGGAACGGCGGGCGCCGAGCGCGGCATCCACGCTGTACGGGCCGGCGCCGGCCGCCACGAGATAGAGGTAGATGAAGCAGAAGAGCACCGCAGACTCGCCGCCGTTCACGACGGGCCAGAAGCTGCGCGGGAAGTGCACCTGGAAGTACGCGACCGCCATCTCCCCGGCGAGCAGGAAGGCGACGGGCCGCGTGAAGAGGCCGAGGACGATCAGCGCCCCACCGACCAGCTCGAGCACCCCCGCGATCCAGAACTGCGAGAAGGTCGGGGGCGCGCCGGTCCACGGCCGGCCCGGGGAAGCCGGAAATCCGAACAGCTTCTGCAACCCGTGCTGCATGAACAGCAGTCCCGTCACGACCCGGAGAAGGGTCAGCAGGATGCCGTGCCATCGTGCAGAGACGGCGAAACGTGCGTCGCGTGCCTGGGTGGCCATCGTGGAGCCTCGGTGGGTGGAAGTGGTGAACGGCGATGGGACGACGCTTGAACGGCACGGACCGCGCGCTCGGCGGAAGGGATGCGCGCCGTTCAGGCGCGGCGGGTCAGCGAGTCAGCCGTGCCCCTGTCAGCATGGCGAGCCCGCTCAGCGTCGTCTGCGCGGCGTTCAGTCCGAGGCGGAAGTCTTTGTCGGTGTAGGTCGAGAAGAGGTCCGTCGGCTGGTGCCACTGCGGATCCCAGCCCGCGCCGATCTGCGCGCCGCGCTCGTTCTCGCGCAGGCTGATCGACGGCACGATGTCCTGGAAGGGCGCCGAGTCGGTGTTCGTCATGTGCTGGCCCACCGGCGCCGGATAATCCGTCGCGTACTTCTCGTTCGCGGTCGAGAAGAACCACGCGAGCTTCTGCGAGCCCTCCGTCATCTTCGAGCTCGACTGGAACTCGATGTTGACGTCGGCCTCGGGGCGCTGCTCCGGGCTGAGTGTGCCGTCCGCGCGCGGCATGCCGTGATCGAACAACATCATGTCGTGCTGGATCATCCCGAGCCACCTCGGCTCCGGATACTTCCCCGAGCCGGCGGGGCTCTCCTTCCCCTGCAGCGCCTGGCGCTGCGCCACGTAGGCGCGCGCGCCGTTCAATCCCGACTCCTCGTTGTTCCACAGGATGAAGCGGATCGAGCGGTCGGTCTTCACGTCGGGCATGCTGAAGATGCGCGCCAGCTCCATCACGATCGCCGTGCCGGAGCCGTCGTCGTTGGCGGCTTCACCCCAGCCGATGCCGTCCATGTGCCCGCCGACGATGTACATCTCGTCGGGGTGGGTGGTGCCGACCTTGGTGCAGTAAACCTCCTGCCGCTGGCCCGCCACCGTCTGCTCGCGATCCAGCTCGCGAAGCGCCGCATCGGGCTGACGGAGCGAGTCGGTGTTGACGCCGGTCGAGCGCCGGATGCCGCGGAGCCGGCCACCCCCCTGCGCCTGCGTGTTCGCCGGGCGCGGCCCGGCGGCCGCGGCGCCTGGCGCGCGAGGCGGCGGAGGTTGGAAGTCGTAGGTGATCCGCTCGGTCGGCGTGCAGCCGTAGCTCTTCAGCTGCGCCTCGATCCAGTCGACGGCCGCGCGATTGCGCGCGGTGCCCTGACGTCGATCGCCGAAGCGCGTGAGACCCTTGATGGTGGCCTTGTAGCGCTCGAGCTCCAGCCGCCCGACCAGATCGCGCACCGGGTCGGCGCTGTCGGCGGGGGCAGGGGTCGGCGTCGTGGTCTGCGCGACGACGGGGCTGGCGACAATGACGAGCGCGCTGCCGGCGGCGAGCGCTCGGGAGACGAAGGACATCGGATCGGCGGTAGAGGGCGGGTCGGGGATGGGGTACGACGAATAGTACGGCGGCCCCGCACCGATCGCTGCGCCGCTCGCCGGAGGCATGGCCACCTTAACCGGATTACCATGCGGTTGCGGACCGCAATGTCGCTCGCCGGCGCCGTGTCGATTCCGTCCCCACTCGTTCGACGTGATGGTAGAGCCTAGGTTGATCCGCCACTTCCGGTCGGATCCCAGCTCGGACACCCGCACTCTGACGGAGACACGACGATGCGCTTCATGATCCTGATCAAGGCCGACAAAGACTCCGAGGCCGGCGTGATGCCCAGCCAGCAGCTGTTGACCGACATGGGCAAGTTCAACGAGGAGCTGGTGAACGCCGGCATCATGCTCGCCGGCGAAGGGCTGCACCCGAGCTCCAAGGGGGCGCGCGTGCGCTTCTCCGGCAGCAAGCGCACGGTGACCGACGGGCCGTTCGCCGAGACCAAGGAGCTCGTCGCCGGCTTCTGGCTCTGGCAGGTGAAGTCGAAGGCGGAGGCGATCGAGTGGGTGAAGCGGATGCCGAACCCGATGCCGGGCAGCGAGCCCGAGGTGGAGATTCGTCAGGTGTTCGAGGTCGACGACTTCGGTCCCGCGCTCACCCCCGAGCTGCGCGCCCAGGAAGAGAACGTTCGCGCTCGCTCGGCCGCGGCGGCCAAGAAGTAAGCTCCGCGCGCCGGTCGCGGACGAGGACCCCATTTTTGCTCGTTCTCCCGGCGCTCCGGCCCGCCTCTGTCCCATCGGGCGCACCGAAGCCCGTCAAGCGCAACAACCGACCTTGATCAGGCGCCTGCCGATGACGTTGATTGATCCGCGTGACCACAGCGGACGCCCATCGCGCCATCGACGCGGTCTGGAGAATCGAATCGGCGAAGCTCATCGCCGGCCTCACCCGCGTCGTGCGCGACGTCGGCCTGGCGGAGGACCTCGCCCAGGACGCGCTCGTCGCGGCCCTCGAGCGATGGCCCGAGTCCGGCGTGCCCGACAATCCGGGCGCGTGGCTGATGGCCACGGCGAAGCACCGCGCCATCGATCGCCTCCGCCGCGACCGGATGCGCGACCGCAAGCAGGACCAGGTCGGTATCGAGCTCGAAGCGCAGCTCGAGCGAGCGACGCCCGACCTCGACGCGGCGATCGACGACCATGTGGGCGACGATCTGCTCCGCCTCGTCTTCATCGCCTGCCATCCCGTGCTCTCGATGGAGGCGCGCGTCGCGCTCACCCTCCGCCTCCTTGGCGGGCTGACCACCGACGAGATCGCCCGCGCATTCCTGTCCACCGAGCCGACGATCGCGCAGCGGATCGTACGCGCCAAGCGCACCCTCGCTGACGCAAAGATCCCCTTCGAGGTCCCGCGCGGCGAGGAGTTCCACGCCCGCCTGGCGTCGGTCCTCCAGGTCATCTACCTCGTCTTCAATGAGGGCTATTCCGCGACCGCCGGCGACGACTGGCTGCGTCCCGCGCTGTGCGAGGACGCGCTCCGCCTCGGCCGCATCCTCGCCGGCCTCGTCCCCGACGAGCCCGAGGTGCACGGCCTCGTCGCGCTGATGGAGATCCAGGCGTCGCGGACCCGCGCCCGCGTGAGCCCCTCCGGCGATCCCATCCTGCTGCTCGACCAGAATCGGGCGCGCTGGGATCAGCTGCTGATCCGCCGCGGCCTCGCTGCGCTCGCGCACGCGGAGGCGCTCGGTGGCGCATCGGGCCCATACGCGCTGCAGGCGGCGATCGCCGCGTGCCACGCCCGCGCGCGCCGCGCCGAGGACACCGACTGGGCGCGCATCGCGTCGCTGTACGAGGCGCTCGGCGAGCAGACCCCTTCGCCGATCGTCGAGCTGAATCGGGCCGTCGCCGTCGGTATGGCCGAGGGGCCGGCGGCGGGTCTCGCGCTCGTCGACGCCCTCGCCGGCGAGCCATCGTTGAAGAGCTACCACCTGCTGCCGAGCGTGCGCGGTGACCTGCTGGTCAAGCTCGGCCGTCCCGCCGAGGCGCGCGCCGAGTTCGAGCGGGCGGCGGCACTCACACGCAACGGTCGAGAGCGCAGTCTGCTCCTCGAGCGGGCGGCGCAGTGCGCGCGCGACGCGCCTATCGCGTGATGTCCACCGCGATCGTGCGCCACTTCCCCTGATTGAAGCGCAGCACGCTCAGCGCACACCGCGTGACGTGTCCGACGAGGATCGCGATCCAGATGTGCATCGGCTGCAGCGTCCCCAGCTCGCGGACGGCGAAGCAGATGCCGAGCGGCAGCACGATCTGGGACACGATGGAGATGTAGAGCGGGCTCTTGGTGTCGCCCGTGCCCTGCAGGCCGCCGGTGTACGTCAGCGCCACGGCGATGAACAGCCCCGATACGCTCAGCACGCGCAGCAGCTGAGTACCGATCTCCACCACCACCGGCTCGTTCATCCCGAACACCGCGAGGAGCTGTCGCGGGAGGAAGAAGAAGAACAGTCCGACGAACGCCGCGCCGGCGAGCCCGATGCGCGCCGCCACGTGCACCGCCTGCTCGGCACGATCCGGATTGCCCGCGCCGAGGTTCTGCCCCGCGACCGCGGCGGCCGCGCCGAGAAGGCCGACGGAGGTCCAGGTGATGAACGAGAAGAGCTGGCCGTAGGAGACGGCGAACGCCGCTTGCGCCGCCGCGCTCTGCGCGAGCGAGCCGATGAACGACAGCATGAACACCCCGCCGATGTTCATCGCGATGCCCTGGATGCCGGTCGGCAGGCCGAAGCGGAAGAGCGAGCGGATGATCGTCCAGTCGGGGGCGTAGCTGCCGCCGCGCGGGAACGAGACCACCCATCCGCCGCGGATCAGCTTCCCCAATGCGTATACCGCGAGCAGTCCGGAGGCGATGCAGGTCCCCATCGCCGCGCCGGCGGTGCGAAACGACGGGATGGGCCCGAGCCCTCGGATCAGCACGACGTTGAACGCCACGTTGAGCACCGTCAGCGCGATGCCAAGCACCATCGGTGTCCGCGCGTCGCCGGCTGATCGCAGGGCGCCGCCGAGCATGAAGAACACCAGCATCCCGCTGCTGAACGCGAACATGATGCGCAGGAAGGGAAGCGCATCCTGCTTCACCGCCGGCGCCGCGTTCACGAAGTCGAGCAGCATCGGCGACGCGAAGTACCCCACCGGCGCGAGCACGGCGAACGAAAGCCCCGTGGCGGTGAGGAAGGCCTGATACACCGTGCGGTCGACCTTGTCCTCCTCCCCTGCCCCGGCGAAGCGCGCCACGAGGACGCTCATCCCCGTGAAGAGCGACATGATGAACACGATCACGACGATGAAGATCTGGTTCGCCACGCCGACCGCGGCATTGCCGGTGAAGCCGACGAAATGCCCGACCATGATGTGGTCGACGATGCCCTGAAGCCCGCCGATGATGTTCGTCAGCATGGTGGGCCAGGCGAGCTTCCAGACCGCCGTGCGCAACGGCCCCTCGACGATCGACCGATCGTAGCGGCCGGCGTGCGGCGCGCCGGCCGCCGCCGCGGTCATCGGCGTCCCACGATCGAGCGGGCGAGCGGTGTCCGTCACGCGCCGGCGCGCGCCCGCCCACGCGCGAACGTGGCGTCGACGCGCCACGCTCCCGCCCCCGTCGCGACGAAGAGGATGATGGCTCGCCTCCGGCTCGGCCAGGACGACGGCGCGGGATCGAAGATGGACATGCAGTCGGTTCGAAGGGCGGGGCGGGCTGGACGAGCGCTAGCGCATCCGGGGCGGCGCGGGCGCGAGCGTCAGCGTGTCGCCCACGACACGATAGGTCGTCGAGAGTGTCGCGTCGGAGCTTCCCCCGGCCCACAGCGTGAAGGTGCCCGGCTCGACGACCTGGCGCATGTCGAGCCGGTACAGGGCCAAATCGCTGGGACCGAGCACGAGTTCCACGCTCCGCGTCTCGCCCGGCCGCACAGTGATGCGGCGAAAGGCGCGCAGCTCGCGTACCGGCCGCGCCACGCTCGCGGCATCGTCGCGCAGGTAGAGCTGCACGACCTCGTCGCCCACTCGAGTGCCGGCGTTCGTCACGTCGACACTCACGCGCACCGGGTCGGCGGCGCGCCCGCTCGCTGCGCCGACCCGAAGGTTCGCGTAGCGGAAGCTCGTGTAGCTCAGCCCATGGCCGAACGGGTAGAGCGGCGTCCACGGCAGATCGAGATACTTCGACGTGTAGTGGTTCTCCTGGGCGGCGGGGCGGCCGGTGTTCTTGTGCGCGTAGTAGATCGGCACCTGGCCGGTCGCGCGCGGCATGCTGACCGGCAGCCTGCCCGATGGGTTCGCGTCGCCGAACAGAACGTCGGCCACCGCGTTGCCGTGCTCCACGCCGAGCAGCCACGATTCCACGATCGCCGGCACGCTGTCGGCGAGCCACGACACGGCGAGTGGTCGGCCGTTCATCAGCACCGCGACGACCGGCTTGCTCGGCGTCTCGCCACGCACCGCACCGACCACCGCCTGGGCGAGCGCGAGCTGCGAGCCGGGCAGCTCGAGCGACGCGCGACTCGACGCCTCCCCGGTCATGTCGGCGCGCTCGCCCAGCACGAGCACCACGGCGTCCGCCTCGCGCGCCGCCTGCACCGCCGCTGCGAATCCGGCCGTGCTGAGCGACTCGACGGGCGCACCCCGCTCGAAGGTCACCCGCGCCGACGGGAGCGCCGAACGAATTCCGGCGAGCACGGTGACCGCGTCCTCCGGCCGGCCGGCACCGTTCCACGAGCCCAGCACGGCGGCGCGGTCGTCGGCCAGCGCACCGATCACGGCGATGCTGCGCAGCGACTTCGAGAGCGGCAACGTCGGTGAATCGGCCACTCGCTCGTTCCGGAGCAGCACGATCGCCTTGCGCGCCACGTCGCGTGCCGCCGCACGATTGGCCGGCGTGAGCGTCGCCGCGCGCTGACGCGTCGTGTCGCTGTAGCGGTAGGGATCGTCGAACAGGCCGAGCGCCTGCTTGACGCGCAGCACGCGCTTCACCGCCGAGTCCACGAGCGCGAGGGGGACGCGCTTCGACCGCACGGCATTCGCCAGGTGCTTCGAGTACAGCGCGTCCGACATGTCCACGTCGACGCCGGCACGCATCGCGAGCACCACGGCATCCTCCGGCGTGGCCGCGACGCCGTGCGCGATCACCTCGTTGATCCCGGACCAGTCGCTCACCACGAGGCCGTCGTACCCCCAGCGGCGGCGCAGCACGTCGTCGAGCAGCCAGCGGCTGGCGTGCGAGGGCGTTCCCCCGATGTCGTTGAACGACGCCATGATCGAACCAGTGCCCGCCCGGACCGCAGCCAGGAAGGGCGGCAGATACACCTCCCACAACGTTCGCTCCGACACCTCCGCCGTGTTGTAATCGCGCCCGCCCTCGGCCGCTCCGTACGCCGCGAAGTGTTTGGCCGTCGCGAGGATCCGCGACGGCACCGCATCGCCGTCGCCGATCCGGCGCCACCCGCCATCCCCCTGAAATCCGCGCACGCGCGCCGCCGCCATCGCCTCGCCGAGCAGCGGGTCTTCCCCCGCTCCTTCGACGATGCGCCCCCAGCGGGGATCGCGCGCGATGTCCACCATCGGCGCGAAGGTCCAGTGGATGCCGTGCGCGCTCGCCTCCACCGCGGCGATGTGCGCCGCACCACGCACCGCGGCGGTGTCGAAGGTCGCCGCTTCGGCGAGGGACACCGGAAACACCGTGCGCCAGCCATGAATCACGTCCTGCGAGAAGAGCAGCGGGATGTGCAGCCGCGATTGCTCGACGGCGATCCGCTGCATCGCGCGCGTCGGCGCCGCCCCCCAGTAGTTGAGGAAGGAGCCGATCTTCCCTTCGCGCACCATCTGCTCGCCCCCGGCGGGCGCCTGCGGGCCAGTCTGGTTCCAGTCGGCGGGCGTCATGTTGAGCTGACCCACCTTCTCGTCGAGCGTCATGCGGGCGAGCAGCGAATCGACGAACCGCTCGGACCGTCGGGTGACCGGCGCCTGGGCCGCGGCCGGCGCGGCGGACGCAAGCAGGCAGAGCGCCACGACACCCAGGACGGCCGTTGGCGAGTGCAGTGGAGGACGGCGGCGGATCATCACGGGCGGCTCGGGGTGAGGTCGGCCCAAGTTAGCCGTGCGGCGACGACGCGCCAGCGCACGCCCTGGCGCCGCCCATTCGCACGCGATAAGTCACCATGGCCCTCACGGAGCCCACCATTGCCGATCTCTGTTCGCTCGAGTCTGTCGCGCACCCGCTTCCACCCTGTCGGGCTGACGTCAGTCGCCGCCCTTGCGCTGGCCGCGCTCTCCGCCTCCGCCCAGCCGGCGCGACGCGTCGTGCAGCCGGTGCTGGGCACACGGGCGGTCCGCATCCTGGAGCAGGCCGGCCTTCGCTTTCGCGACCTCGATCGCAACGGCGTGCTCGATCCGTACGAGGATTGGCGGTTGACGCCGGCTCGGCGTGCCGACGACCTCGTCGGACGCATGACGCTCGAGGAGAAGGCCGGCGTCCTGATGCACGGCACGGCACGCGGTGCCGGTGGCTTCGGCGGCATGGGCCCGGCGACGCGATACGATACCGCCGCGAACCGTGCGCTGATCGTCGGGGCCAGGGTCAACAGTCTCATCACCCGGCTCGGCGGCACCCCCGGTGGTCAGGCCACCGAGAACAACACCCTGCAGGAGTTGGCGGAGAGCACGCGGCTCGGCATCCCCGTGACGGTGAGCAGCGATCCGCGCAATCATTTCCAGGAGCTGCTCGGCGCGAGCGCCGGCGCTGGACGCTTCTCGCAGTGGCCCGAGACCCTCGGCTTCGCCGCGCTCGGCGACGCGACGCTCGTCCGCCGGTTCGCCGACGTCGCACGACAGGAGTATCGCGCGATCGGCATTCACGAGACGCTGTCGCCGCAGGCCGACCTCGCGACTGAGCCGCGGTGGAGTCGCATCGCCGGCACCTTCGGCGAGGACGCGGCGCTGGCCAGCCGGCTCGTGCGCGCCTACGTCGAAGGCTTCCAGCACGGCGCAATGGGTGTGGACAGCGCGGGGGTGCTCGTCGTCGTGAAGCACTGGGTCGGCTATGGCGCGCAGAAGAACGGATGGGACAGTCACAACGCGTATGGCCGGCTCGCGTCCCTGTCGGAGCGCGGGCTGGCCTACCACGTCATCCCCTTCCGCGGCGCGTTTGCCGCGCACGTCGCCGGCGTCATGCCGACCTACTCCATCCTCGAGAACGCCACACTCGATGGCCGGCCGCTCGAGCAGGTCGGCGCCGGCTTCAATCGCCAGCTGCTCACGGACCTGCTCCGCACTCGCGAGCATTTTCAGGGGGTGATCCTCACCGACTGGGCCGTCACCAACGATTGCTCGCCGCTCTGCCGCAACGGCGTGCCGGCGGGCGAGCGGCCGTCGTTCGCCACGGTCGGGATGCCCTGGGGCGTCGAGGATCTGCCGAAGCGCGACCGGTTCGTGAAGGCGCTGAACGCCGGCGTGGACCAATTCGGGGGGACGGAGGATGCCGCCGTGCTCGTCGACGCGGTGCGCGCCGGCGCCATTCCCGAGCGTCGCCTCGACGAGTCCGTGCGCCGCATCCTCGCGCAGAAGTTCCAGCTCGGCCTCTTCGAGAATCCCTTCGTGGATCCCACGACGGCGGAGCGCATCGTCGGCAACGCCGGCTTCCAGGCCGAGGCCACTCGCGCACAAGGCCGCGCCCTGGTCCTGCTGGAGAACAGGAGGAAGCTGCTCCCGCTGTCCCGCCGGATGACGCGCGTCTTCCTCCACCGCATCGACCCCGCCGTGGCGGCGCGATACGGATTCACCGTGGTCAGCGACCCCGCGCAGGCCGACGTGGCCATCGTGCGTGCCGACGCCCCCTTCGAGACCCTGCATCCCGGCTTCGTGTTCGGCGCCATGCAGCACGAAGGCAACCTCGGCTTCACGGACGGGAACGCCGACTACGAGGCGATCAAGCGCGCGAGCGCCGTCGTCCCCACGATCGTCACCGTCTACCTCGACCGGCCCGCCATCCTCACGGCGGTGCGCGACCGCGCGACCGCGCTCCTCGCGAACTTCGGCGTGAGCGACGCCGCGCTGTTCGACGTGCTGACCGGTCGCGCGCGCGCCGAGGGACGCCTGCCGTTCGAGCTTCCGTCGTCGATGAGCGAGGTGGAGGCGCAACGCTCCGATCTGCCGCACGACACCGCGCATCCACTCTACCGCTTCGGCTACGCGAAGCGCTATTGAGCGGCGTGCGCCGTCATTCGCGCCACTTGATCAGGTAGGGTTCCACCAGCGCGGAGTTCGGGTAGCGCTTCGCCAGCTGGCGATAGAGCTCCACGGAGATTCTCGGCGAGAACTGCGGGCTGATGTTGAGCACGACGAGGTTCACCTTGCGCTCGTCGAGCGCGCGGAGCACCCGCGCGGAGCGGCCGGTGGTGTCGTCGAAGAACTCGAACAACGAGCGCGTGGGATTGCGGTAGCCCGACAGGAAGTAGAGCTGCGGCACGTCCGGCGAGGCCCAGATGTACTCGCCGCGCGCGTGCTGGCGCACCACATCCACCGTCGCCTCGTACTGGCCCGCCTGCCAGAGCGGCACCAGCAGGCCGGCGCGGTCGAGGTGCATCGCCCGCACTTCGGGATATTCCTCGTGCGACACGTCCATGTCGTTCAGCGGGCTGTCGTTGAGCCACAGCACCGCGAACGCCGCACAGAAGGCCACGCCCATCGCCGGCAGCGCGACCGGCACCGGCCGGTCGAGATAGGCCAGCAGCGCCGCGGCGGTGAGGACGACGAGCGGCGCGACGTAGCAGAAGTAGATCGCGACGGTGAACGGGAACTGCACGAGCACGCAGACCGCCGTCACGCTGAGCAGGAGCACGAGCCGGGCGCGTCGCAACGCCGCCGCTGCACCGGCGTCGCGGTCCCGCGAGAGCAGCGCGGCCGATGTCACGGCGATCACCGGCACGAGCGCCCGAATGGCATGCAGCACCGCCCGATACACGCCGCTCACGCTCCCGCTGGCGATGAGCACGATCGCGAGCGCGACACCGAGCAACGTCAGCTCGCGCCGGCCAAGGGAGAGGCTGGAGCCGCGAGGCCAAGTGACCGCCGCCGTGACGGCGACTGCCGGCACGAGGGCGAGCATCGTGCGGAGGGGCGGGGCGAATGCCGCATGACCGAGCCGCTTCGCCGGGAGCACGAACACCCCGTGAGCAAAGGCGCCAAGTGCACCGGTGAGCGCATACGGCACGAGGTACAGCACGACGGGCAGCAGGACGCCGAGCAGGAAGGGCGCGAGCAACCGGACCAGCACGCGTACACGATGTTCGCTCGAACCGGCCGGTACCGTCCATTCGTTGCGCACGAGCAGGCCGGCGACCACCGCCCCTGGCAGCACGAACTGAATCAGGTCCGGCGCCGACGGCCGTCCGCGGACGACCGCGATCAACGCGAGCACGAAGAGCAGGAGCGAGCCCGTGGCGAAGGTCGCGTATCCCCGTCCCCATTCCGGCTCGGCACCCGCTGATTCGCGCGCGGTCGTGTGCGCGTGAAAGGCGACGAACAGCAGGACGCCGGCGACGTAATACAGCCCGACGACCTTCACCAGGAAGGAGAGCCCGCCGGCGATCCCGGCGAGTATCAGCCAGTGGCGTCGGCCATCCTCCAGAAATCGAAGGAGCGCCGCGATGCCGAAGGTGGCGAGAAAGAGGTTGTACCACGACGGCATCGGCGCCGGGTAGTTCGGCACGGACCACACGACGGCGAGCAGGGTGATCCCGGCGGCCAACAAGGGACGCGCAAAGCGCGAGGCGACGTAGTAGACGGAGGGCACCCAGGCCAGGAAGACGCCGAACAGCATGAGGCGCATCGACCAGAGCGTGGTGCCGAGCAGACGAAACGCCGCGGCGTTGAGGTACGCGAGACCGCCCGTGTAGACGTCGTCGAAGTCGCGGTGCGGCACCTCGCCGGCGAGCACCCGCTGGGCTGCGTGGCCGAGCGACCCTTCGTCGAGCGGGACCCACCCCCGGTTCAGATGCCAGGCCACGTAGGCGGCCGCCACCCCCAGCACCGACAGGACGACGAGCCGCACCGGCGGAGCCTGGCCGGATCGGGGGGTGAACAGGGCGGTGCGCAGACGCTCTCCTCGTGGATGGGCAGTGCCTCAGGGACGAGCGGTCGAGAGGGCCGCAACCCGCGTTGTGGAGAAGCAGCAAGCCTTTCGGTATGTGACTTGCCGCGGGAGACCCATGCGCCGTTTCGTTATTCGGTCGGCCGCGCGCCGGAGCGGCCAGCGGACCAGCAGGGGCAGAAGTGACATGGCGGTACGGGTGTTCACGGATCGAAGCGGGCAGCGGTGGAGCGTCTGGCGGGTGCAGCCGACCTCGAGCACCGCGGGTCTCCAGGAGCGATTTCGGAATGGCTGGCTCTGCTTCGAGCGCGCCGACGGGGAGTCCAGAGCACGCCTCCCCCTCGATGACGTCCCAGCGGGGTGGGACGCGCTTCCCGACGAGCGACTCGAGCTCCTGTCTCGCCTGGCCGAGGTCGCTTCGCGGCCCCGCGGCGTGACGCCGATCGAGGCGCACGAGGCGCAGGAGGGCGACGAGGACTACGCGCGCTCCCGGTCCACCGCGCCGCGCCCGGCGGCGAGCCCCGACCGGAGGCCATAGCGCCAGGTGCGGATCGTGGCGGGGAAGTTCGCCGG
The DNA here is from genome assembly GCA_013361335.1 of Gemmatimonadaceae bacterium. Classification (GTDB taxonomy): domain Bacteria; phylum Gemmatimonadota; class Gemmatimonadetes; order Gemmatimonadales; family Gemmatimonadaceae; genus AG11. The sequence goes on from JABFYH010000081.1 coordinate 23,405, forward strand.
ACGCACCCTCACATCACCGCAGGATCAGCGCGTCCGGCCGACCGCCGAGCCGGTGCGCGCGGGCCTGCTCGATCTCCTCGCCGGCGAGCTACGCGACGCGCGCATCCTCGACCTCTTCGCCGGCACGGGAGCCCTGGGCCTGGAGGCGATCTCGCGGGGCGCGCATCGCGCGGACTTCGTCGAGCTGCGCCCCGACAGCCTCCACGCGCTGCGCGCCAACGTCGCCCTGCTCCGGCTGCGGGAGCGCACCCGCATCTTCAAGCGGGATGCCCTCCCCTTCGCCGCGTCGCTTCCCGCCGACAGCTACGACATCGCCTTCGCCGATCCACCCTACAACTCGCGCATGCTCGATCGCCTGATCGAGGGCTGGCAGGCGACACCCTTCGCTCGCGTCCTCGCCGTGGAGCATGCACGCGCGCACAAGCTGCCCGCGGGCGCGCACACCCGCGCGTACGACGATTCCGTGATCACCGTCTACCGACGACCGTGAGCGGTTCACCGTTCACGGTTCACCCCATGTCCCCGGCCTCGGTGGGCCGGAAGTGCAGATCGAACGCGAGCCACAGCTCGCGCGAGAAGGGGTAGAAGATCACCGGCATCACCACGGCGAGCACCATCGACGCGCCCCAGAGCACGTTGAACGACACCCGCGAGCCGAGGGTGATCCACATCGCCGCCGCCACGAGGACTGCCGCCAGCTCGGCGACGACGAGATTGATCAGATAGGCGCCGATGAAGAAATCGTGCGACTCGCCGCGCTCGAACACCTGGCCGCAGGTCGGGCAGGCGTGCTTCATCCGGAGATACGACTGCCAGATGCCCCCCGCGCCGCATCGCGGGCAGCGTCGCAGCAGCGCGCGTCTCACCAGGGTGCCGAGAGTCGGGCGGACCGGCGCGATCATGCGCCGGAATATGGTCGGTCCTCAGCCGCCGCGCTGCCGTGGCCCCACCGCGAGCAGCCCGTGCGTCGCGGCCACCGCCTGGCTGCGGATCAGCATCGCGCGCGCCACGTCGGGCGCCCGCTGCTGCGCGAGGCTCGTGAGGTTGGCGAGGTACTCCAGCATCGCCGCCGCCGACACCCCATGCTCGCCATTCTTCCAGAGCGTCACCGACCGCCACTGGCCGCGCCACGTTCGGTCGGAGAGCAGCTTCACCTGCTCGTGCTCGTCCAGCACGAAGAGCCCGCGCACGCCGCGAATGACCGGCGTCTCCGCCTCCTTCAGGTGACTCGCCGCGAGCGCCCAGTGCTGGATCCGCCCCTGTCGCGTCGGCAGGTTTTCCGCTTGCAGCAATGGAAGCTCGAGGACCTGACGCATCACCAGGATGCCGGACGCGAGCGCGGCGATCCGGGCTTCTTCCGCCGCCGTGAGCTGGGTCTCGAACCGATTGATCTGATCGCAGCGCGCGACGAGATCGGCGAGCGCTTGCGGGGTCGGGGCGTCCACGAGTTGCTGCATCGGACCTGGGCAGGCGTGAGGTGGCGATCTGGACGATGCGCAGGAAGCGCCGACGACACAACCCACGCCGTATCCTGCGTCACTAAGGCCGGCCCGCTGCTACCCCGGGAATGGCCGAGGGATCGCTTCGAGGAAGAATCGGGTAGCTTTCAATATGCCCACTGCCCGCCCGTCCCGCCGGCGCGCCTCCGTCGCCGTGATCGCCGTCCGCCTCGCCGCGTATCTCCTCGTCGCGTGGGGTACGCTCGTCGCGCTGACGTCGGGGCTCTTCCCCGGCGCGGCGGTCGTCACCGTCGGCCTGGCGACGTACACGACGATCCCGCTGCTGGCCTTCATCCGCTGGCGCGGGTGGCCGTTCTACCCCGGTCGCGCCTTCCGCCTGTTCGTCGTGCGGCCCTTCTGGTACACCCAGCTGCTCCTGCCGCTCGTCGCGTCGGCTGGGCTCATCGGCCTCCTCGTCGGCGCGCCCTTCGGCGCGGCGCTGGCCGCGGGGCGTACCCTGGCCGCCGGCATGCTGGCCTTCGCCGGCGGGGTGCTGCTGCTGGGCTACCTGGGCTCCGGGCGACTCACCGTCCGCCGCGTCGATACCGAGGTGCCCGCCCTCGGCCCGGAGTTCGACGGCCTGCGCGTCGTGCAGCTCTCCGATCTCCACGTGGGTCCGCACACCTCCCGGCGCTTCCTCCAGCGCGTGGTCGAGACGGTGCGCTCGCTCGAGCCCGACCTCATCGCCGTGACCGGCGATCTGATCGACGATCGCGCGGAGGACGTCGCGTCCTATGCACGCTCACTCGGCGGGCTGACCGCGCCCCTCGGCGTGTACATGATCCCCGGCAACCACGACGTCTACGCCGGGTGGGACGCCGTGGAGGGCGCGCTGCGCGAGGCCAACCTCGGCACTGTGCTGGTGAACGACGTCCGGCTCATCACGCGCGGCGAGTCGACGATCGCCCTGCTCGGAACGGGGGATCCGGCCGGCGGTGCTCGCGGGTCGACGCGCGCCGCGCCGGACGTCGAGCGGGCGCTGGCCCAAGTGTCCAAGGGGGCGGTGGTGATCGCCTTCGCGCACAACCCCGCACTGTGGCCCTCGCTCGCCAAGCGCGGCGTGGCGCTCACGCTGAGTGGGCACACCCACTGGGGCCAGCTCGCCATCCCGCGATTGGGGTGGAGCCTCGCGTCGCCCTTCCTGGAGCACGCCATGGGCGCACATCAGTCGGACGACTCGCTGCTGTACATCAGCCCGGGGACGGGCTACTGGGGCATTCCGTTCCGCCTCGGGGCGTCCCCTGAAGTCACGCTGGTCACCTTGCATCGCGGGCAGACCGCGACCGCACGGGTCCATGCGCCGGTAGTGTCCGCGCGGCGCGTGCTGCGCTCGCGCCTCAGCGCGCGGGGCGCGTGAAACGCCCCTCCTGATCGGGCGCGGCTCGGTCGCTCCGCGCCCGCCGCCTCATAGGCCACTTCCGAATCCCATGAGCACGCCGCGCACGCGCGCGGCCGCGCCCGGCTTCATGACGCCGCCGGCGGCCCCTCACCCGGACGCAGGGCGCGGCGCGTGAGCCAGGCGCGGCTCTCGGAGATCCGCGCGTCGATCCGCGCCGGCAGCGCCCAGTCCCGCGAATCGGCGAAGAGCGGCGAGCGGCGGAAGGCGTCGAGCAGGGCGACATGCTGCTGCACCGCCTCGATCGACGTGTCGGGATGGAGCGACTCGAACTCCTCCGGCGGCGCCCAGAGCAGCTCGCCCGTCGCGATCAGCTCGAGCGCGCGCTCGAACTCGATGGAGGGTGCGAGGCGCTTGAGCGAGAAGCGGCGGAGCTGCTTGTCGTACACGTAGCGCCACGGGGCGCCTTCGATGAAGAAGTGTCGGCCGATCAGATCGTCCAGTGGGAGCGCAGGCAGCATCGGAGGCCAGGTCGGGGGGTGGATGGCATCCGGCTGCCCATCGGCGAGCGCGCGCGCCATCCTCGATTGCACAAAGGACCGTCATCGGGCTTCCGGGTCACACCGGGCCGCGCCGGCGCTCGCGCTCCGACCTCGACCAGCCGTCCGTTGCGCCCCCGCTACACCCCTGTCGTTGTCGAGCCGCATCACCACCGATGCTCTCGAGGCTCGTGCCCACCAATCGCGGGTTGCGGAGCGATCTGGCGCTGGATTGTGATTTGCGGCACAATCTGCCCGATCGGTGTGTCGCCGATGGCCATGACGGCCCTCGTGACGCATCGCATATCCGTCATGGAGGAATGGCATGAAGGCTCTCACCGCATCCTCGCTCACCGGTCTGGCGCTCCTCGCGCTGACCGGCTGCGGCGAATCAGTCTCCAATCGCTTGATGGCCCCAACCGACGGGCCGTCCGCCACGAAGGCGGGCACCCCGATCATGCGCGGCTTGACCAGCTCGGCGGGTGTCGTCCCCACCGCCTACGACGGCAACACCAGCGGTGACGGAAGCTCCTCCTGCTCGGCGCTCGGCTTCGGGTCGACCGGAACGAAGGTCGATGGCGCTTACTCGCAGAAGGTCGGCGGCTATCAGTTCACCGTCTCCGGCAGCGAGAAGCAGTACCTCGCCTTCGCGCCCTCCGGAACTCCGACGTCGACCATCCTCGCGGTCATCGTGAAGGGCGGCGATGCGTACGACGTCTACAACTATCGCAACAACCCGCGCACCAGCGACGCCGGCCTCACGTCGCCCTACAACCACGGCGGCAACATCCCGACGATCAGCCATTACGTCGTCTGCTACGGCCCGTACACCCCGCCGATCTTCACGAAGACGCTGGTCGGCGTGATGAAGGAAGGCGCGACGATCGGCTCGATGGAGGACGATCTGAGCTGGCGCGACCATCCGGATCTCGTGATCATCCCGTGGGGCAGGACCCGCTGGCTCGATTGGCAGCTGAGCTACACCCTGCCACCCGGCGTGACGGGCATCATCACCGAGAATGCGACCACGGTGTGCGGATCGCTTGGCACCTTCAGGCTCCAGTGCACCTTCAACGAGAACCCGGCAACCTACCCGATCTACACGTGGTCCGGCCTGAGCGGCCAGGGCGCGGTGCTCGTGATGAACGACCTCGGTGGCGGAGGGGCCGGCTCGTGCGGCGATCACGACTACACCAACACCGCTACGCTGGCGCTCTCGAACGGCACCACGCTGACGGCGAGCAAGACGATCACCGTCCGGGTGGTCTGCCCGACGACCCCGTAACACCGCACTCCTGATGTGAAACGGGCTCGCGCAGCAACGCTGCGCGAGCCCGTTCTCGTTGCCGGGCCTCGACCCTAGCTCCGCGCGACCGCGTCCTTCACCCCATAGAACGCGCCGGCCAGCCGGCCGATCGACCGGTTGTAGTAGAGGATGACCAGCACGCCCACCACCGCCACCGCCAGCACGGCGACGTTCATCCCGCCGCCCAGGCCGTACCAGGCCAGCCCCACCGCCAGCGCCAGCGCGCTCGCGAGATGTCCCACCACGGTGTACGCGTTCGCGGGCACCAGCTCCATCGGCTGATCGAAGTAGCGACGCACCACCCGCGTCGCCTTGAAGAAGAGTGGATACCCCGCCAGTCCGAGCAGCGCAAAGGCGGGCAGGTCGCCATCCACCACGAAGAAGAGCAGCGCGAGCGCCGCCGCCCCCGCGATCAGCGGGTACACCCGGCTCGCCCGCTGCTGCCCGAGCCGCACCACCGCGGTGCGCTTCGAGACCTCGTCGTCGCTCGCAGCATCCTGGAATCCATTGATGAACAGGATCAGCGCCACGAGCACCGACACCGGGATCGACGCCGCCAGCGCGAGCGACGGCACGGTGCCGGTCTGCACGTACGCCGTGCCGGAGACGATCCCCACGCCGAACGCGAGCGCCACCGCCAGCTCGCCGAGCCCGCGGTTCGCCAGCCGCACCGGCGGCCCGGTGTACACGAAGCCGACGAACAGACCCGCCAGCCCGAACAGCAGCACCCCGGGCCGTCCGGCCAGGGCGAAGTAGACGCCGATCGCCGTGCTCAGCACCCCGAAGCCGAGCGTCGCCGCCAGCAGCTCGCCGCGCGTGGCCAGCCCGCGCTGCAGCACCCGCGAGCCGCCCGTGAAGCCGAGGATCGGCGTGCGGTTCCGATCGTCGGCGCCGGACCGCTGGTCGTCGAGATCGTTCTTGATGTTGGTGCACGCCTGGAGCGAGACCGCGGCGATCATCGTCAGCAGCGCCCAGCCCCAGTGCACCTGTCCGGTCACGGCGAAGGCGGCCGCCACACCGACCGCCACGGACGCCGCGCTGGCCGTGAGGCTCGGCCAGCGTACCGCTTCCTTCCACACCCCGAGCCGCCGCTTGAGCAGCGCCCAATCGCTCGCCTGATCGCCGGCCGCATCCTTGAATTCGAGGATCGAGGGCGGCCGGCCGGCGACGATCTCGCCGAACACCCGATGCTTCATGAAGCGCGGCGTCACTCGCACGAATGCGAGCAGGTCGGTCTGCCCGACGGAGTTCAGGTAGCTCACGATCGACGACGTCCGCATCGTCGCCTGCTTGGCGCGCTCGCGCTCGTCGGCGTCACGCACCACCTCCGCCCGGCCGGTGACCTCCATCTCCCAGCTCGTGTGCTCTTCACCGGTGGGCGATTCGTGGAGGAGCAGCGCCACCTCGGGACGCGTCGTCATCTCCCGAATCTTCGGATCCGTCTTCATCGACGCGAGATAGATGATCGGACGCGTCGTCACGTCGTCGTCGAGCCATGCGCCCGGATGCATCATGCGGACACGCACCTCTTCGCCGGCATGGGTCCCGACGGCGACCTTCTTTGCGGCGAGGAGCGCCTCGCGAATGCGCCGGCGGGACTCCTCGATGTGCGTGGGCTGCGGTGCCTGCGGTTGGGGATTCGTCATGCGATAAGTCTACGCCGATGCCCCTGGGGTGGCGAGCGCCGCCGCGTCGCCACGCCCCCGCCGCGCCCCAGGGCCGACCGGAACGAGTTCCCGCGCGCGCGGATATCCTGCCCATGATTCCGATCTCGGTGCTGGACCTCTCCCCCATCGTCGCCGGCAGCGACGCGCGTCAGGCGCTCCACAACACCCTCGACCTGGCGCGCCACGCCGAGCGCTGGGGCTACAATCGCTACTGGCTGGCCGAGCATCACAACATGGTCGGCATCGCCAGCGCGGCGACCGCGGTGGTGATCGGCCACGTCGCCGCGGGCACGTCGCGGATCCGGGTGGGCGCAGGGGGGATCATGCTTCCCAACCACTCGCCGCTCGTGGTCGCCGAGCAGTTCGGCACTCTGGAGTCGCTCTTCCCGGGACGGATCGATCTGGGCCTCGGCCGCGCCCCGGGCACCGACCGCGTCACCATCCATGCCTTGCGACGCGATCCCATGGCCGCCGACACCTTTCCGCGCGACGTCGTCGAGCTGCAGTCGTACTTTCGCGACGCGCATCCAGGGCAGGCCGTGCGGGCGGTACCGGGCGCTGGCCTGTATGTGCCCATCTGGCTCCTCGGCTCCAGCACGTTCAGCGCACAGCTCGCGGCCACGCTCGGGCTCCCCTTCGCCTTCGCGTCGCACTTCGCGCCCGATCAGATGCACGCCGCGCTCGATCTCTATCGCACCGGCTACCAGCCCTCGGCCGAGCATCCGGCGCCTCACGCGATGCTCGGCCTCAGCGTGGTCGCCGCCGACAGCGATGCCCAGGCGCAGCGACTCGCGACCTCACTGCAACAGCAGTTCGTCGCTCTGCATCGTGGACGACCGATCCAGCTCCAGCCCCCCGTCGACAGCATGGACGATCGGTGGGCCGATTGGGAGCGCAGCGCCGTCGAGCGGACCCTTCGCCAGGCCATCATCGGCGGACCGGAGACAGTGCGGCGTGGTCTCGACGCGTTCATCGCCCAGACGAACGCCGACGAGCTGATGATCACCTCGCACATCTACGACCACGCGGCTCGGCTGCGATCGTACGAGATCGTGACGGAGGTACGGAGGGGCGGATGAGCGGTGCTCCTGTTCCGCTCCTCCGCTCCTCCGCCATCAATCGATCGGCTTCAGCCTCGACACGATCTCGGCGCGCTTCGGCTCGAGAAACGGTGGCAGCACGATCTGCTCGCCCAGTGTCGCTTCGTTCTCGTCCACGGCGAAGCCCGGACCATCCGACGCGATCTCGAACAGGATCCCGTTCGGCTCGCGGAAGTACAGGCTGCGGAAGTAGTAGCGATCCACCTTGCCGCTGTTCGGGATGCCGAGCGTGTTGAGCCGGTCCGCCCACGCGTCGTAGTCCGCGTCCGGCGTACGGAAGGCGACGTGATGCACACCGCCCGCTCCCTGGCGCGTCGGCGGCAGCCCCGGCTGCACGGCGACGTGTAGCTCCGCCGCCGGCCCACCGGGCCCCATCTCGTACACGTGCACGAGCTGCTTGGCGTCGTCCGGATGCGGGTACTCGCGCACCGGCCGCATGTTGAGCGCCTGCCGCAGCACCGCGTCCGTCGGCTTCAGCGTCGGAACGCTCATCACGATCGGGCCGAGCCCCCGCACCTGACTCCCCGCCGGCACCGGACTCGCGCTCCAGGGATGCGCGTCACCCTGCCCGCCGTCGTCGATCAGGGCGATGCGCTGCCCCTCTGCGTCCTCGAAGTCGAGGGTGAGCCGGCCGTCGCGCTCGGCGATCTCGCCACTCTTCACCTGCCGCTCGCCGAGATGCTGGCGCCACCACTCCAGCGCGCCCAGACCCGATACCCGCAGCCCTGTGCGGGTGATCGCATGCGTGCCTCGACGCTCGCGGTCGACCGGCCAGTCGAAGAATGTGAGGTCCGACCCCGGGCTCCCCTTCGCGTCCGCATAGAAGAGGTGGTACGCGCTGGTGTCGTCCTGATTGACGCTGCGCTTCACGAGCCGCATGCCGATCGTGCGCGTGTAGAAGTGATGATTGTCGCGGATGCGGGCGGAGACCGCCGTCAGATGGTGAATGCCTTCGAGCTCCATGATGCTCTATCTCCCCGCGCGGACGGTGAGCCCGGCGTCATCGATCGTCAGTGGGCGCAGCCTGCTCTCGATCTCGGCGCGCCGCGGTTCCAGGAAGGGCGGCAGTGACAGGCGGTCCGCGTCGAGCGGACCGTCGACCTCGAACCCCGGGCCGTCGGTCGCGAGCTCGAACAGCACGTGGTTCGGCTCGCGCACATAGGCGGACGTGAAGTAGTGCCGGTCGACGATCCCGCTGTTGCGGTAGCCGGCCGCGTCGAGCCGCGCGACCCACTCCTCCATCGACTGGCCCTCGGGCACGCGGAGCGCGACGTGATGCACGCCACCCGCTCCGGGCCGCACGCGCGGCAGGTCGTCGCGGACGATCACGTGCACCTCGGCGTGCGCGCCGCCGGCGCCGATGGTGAAGACGTGGACGTCGAACTGCGGCGCGTCCGCCACCGGATACGTCCGGTCGGGCTGCAGGCCGAGCGCGCCGACGAGAAACGCCTCGGTCGGTGCAAGCACGGGCACGGTGAGCTCGGCGTAGCCCAACCCGCGGATCTGTCGCGGGGCCGGCACGGGGGTGCCGATCCACGGGTACGACCGTCCGGCGCCCCCGTCGTCCACGAGGGCGAGCGGGGTGCCCTCCGAGTCCTCGAAGTCGAGCACCTGCCGGCCGCCGCGTTCCACGATCGGACCGTGCGGGACGTCGAGCGCGTCGAAGCGCGCGCTCCACCAGGCCAGCGTGTCGTCGCCGCTGACGCGGAAGTTCGTGCGCGTGATGCTGTTGTTCCCGCGATGCTCGCGCGCGGCGCCGCGGATGTCGAACACCGTCATGTCCGACCCGGGACTGCCCGCCCCGTCGCCGAAGAAGAAGTGGTACATGGTCGGGTCGTCCTGATTGACCGTCTTGATGACGGGCCGGAGTCCGAGCACGCGGGTGTAGAAGTCGTGCGTGCGGCCGATGTGCGCGCTGATGGCGCTGACATGGTGCACGCCGGTGAGCTGCAGAGTCGAATCGGGTGTCATGGTCATGTTCCTCCTGCCGATAAATCTCACTACTAAGATATTGTAAGTCAAGGCATCGCTGCGGACGCCCTTCCATAGATCAACTCGCTGGCTTCAGATCAGCTCGCTGGCTTTTTGGCTGCGGTCAACGCCCGCCCGATCTCCCGCGCGCGGTTCAGGTGCCGCTGCACCTCGGGCGCCGCGGCGGCGAGCAGCTTCTTCACCTCGGCGTGCGTCGCCTTCGCTTCCATCGCGCGGATGTCGCGCAGCATCGCGGTATGCCCGTCCACCAGGTGACGGACGTAGGTCGTGTCGAAGGTCGTCCCCTTCGGCAGCTTCGTGAACTGCGCGACGAGCGTCTGTTGATGCGCCTTCGTCGTGTCGGTGGCGGCCGGCTGCTCCGGCAGCTTGAGCGTCTGCGACAGCTTGCGCGCATCGCTCTCCCCCGCCGAGTGGTTGTCCCGGATCTCGCGCGCGAAGTTCTTCAGCGCGGGGCTCGTGATCTTCCCGAGCGCGACCCCCGCCACCTGCACCTCGAGGCGGTCGTCCTGCGCCACGCGCGCCAGGATGTTGTTGTCGGTCACCGGTGCCGGCGCATGGGTGGCTGCCGTCGCCGCCGTGGTGTCCGGCGGGGCGCTCGCCGCGTGGGATGCCTTGTAGGCCTCCTCGCTCGCCGCCACGATGCTGTCCCGGCGAGCCGCCGCATCGTCGGTCGCACACCCGGCGAGGCAGGCAAAGCCGAGCGCCAGCGCCGTGGCGACACGAGGGGAGGGGTAGCGACGAGTGACCGGTGACATGGCTGGAATCATGGGAAGATCGATCGGCGACGAGGCCCGCCGTCGCACGCGTCGTGCCGACCGCTCAGCGCTGGCGGAGCGGCGCGCGTAACACCATCCTCAGAAGTCCGGACGCCTCGCGTGATCCCACGCCTCCGGGCGCCCTGCCCCGATCCGATCCGACACCTCCGGAGCACCGATGATGGCTGTACCCCGACTCCTCCTGCTCGCGACCCTCGCCGGCGCCGCGCCGATGCAGGCCGGCACCGCCCAGGCGACCACCACCGCCGCGCCGACCGCGACTCGCCCCATGACCTGGCTCGACATGCAGAACATGCGGCAGGTCGGGTCGCCAACCCCCAGCCCCGACGGCAAGTGGATGCTGTACACCGTCAGCGTCCCGGACTGGAAGGAGGCCCGCCGGCAGAACGACATCTACGTCGTGTCCACGGCGCAGGGCGTCGCCAGCACGCGCCGTCTCACCTTCACCGCGGACAAGAACGAGACGGCGCCCGCCTGGTCGCGCGACGGAAAGTTCTTCGTCTTCCTCTCCGACCGTGACGCCCCTCGCGACGCCGGCGGCAACCGCGGGAGCAGCCTGCCGACGAGCGGACCGGGCGCCCCGTACTTCCCGCCCGCGGTCGGTGGCGGCATCGGCGGTGCGTCGTACCAGCTCTATCTCATGCGCCCGGACGGGGGCGAGGCGAGAAAGATCACCGACGCCAAGGACGGCGTCACCACGTTCGCCTTCTCGAAGGACGGCGCGTGGTTGATCTACCGCTCCGGACCGGTCACCCAGGAGCAGCTTCACGCGCTTCCCGTCGCCGCCCTCGCGGACGGCGACTCGGTGCGGCCGACGCAGCTCACCCGGCATCCCAACGGCATCGGTCTCTGGCGCCTCTCGCCCGACGCGAAGCGCGTCTACTTCGTGACCGCCGATACGACCGACCCCGACGAGCGCCTGCGGCTCGAGAAGCGATTCGACGTCCGCGTCCGGAACGCCGAGGTGCCGGTGTCGAGCCTGTGGGCGCTCGACCTCGACACGAAGCGCACGACGCGCCTCACGCGCGACACGAGCTACAGCGTCGGCGAGTTCGACATCTCCCCCGACGGCAGGTGGATCGGCTTCCGCGGCCTCTCGTCGAACCGCTACGATCGCAACATCCTCGAGCAGAACATCAACGGCGACCTCTATCTCCTCGAGGTCGCGTCGGGCCAGATCGAACGGATCACGAAGAACACCGAGATCGGCGAAAGCACCGTGAGCTTCTCGCCCGATAGCCGCCGCGTCGCCTTCTCGGCGCCCGACGACTTCGTCTTCATGAACAACTCCAAGGTGTACCTGCGCGACGTCGGCGCTCGCGGCGCGCCCTTCCGGAAGCTCGGCGCGGGCTTCGACGGTGACGTCACCGTCGGCTTCTGGTCGAAGGACGGCAACACCATCTACTTCAACGAGGGAGTGAAGGCCACCAACCAGGTGCTCGCGCTCGACGTCGCCGCCAACACGGTGCGTCCCGTCATCGCCGAGCAGGCCAGCGTGTCGGTCAACCAGGACGACGAGACCGGGCGGCTCATCATCAGCTACGCCGATCCGCGCACGCCACCCACCCTGTACACCGTGCCGAGCGCGCGCGAGCTGGGCACACGCAGCGCGTGGACGCGGCTCACCGACGCCAATCCCTGGGTGCAGCAGGTGGCGCTTGGCGACGAGCAGGAGATCACCTGGACCTCCGCCGACGGACGGAAGGTGGGCGGCATCCTCGTGAAGCCGGTCGGCTATCAGGCGGGGAAGCGCTATCCGCTCATCGTCGCCATCCATGGGGGACCGGCGGCGGCGGACGTTCTGGGATTCAACGGCGGCTACGGCTCGCAGGTGTATGCCGGCGCCGGCTACGCGGTGCTCATGCCGAACTACCGCAACTCCACGAACTACGGCCAGCGGTTCAAGGTGGAGAGCCAGGGCGACTACTTCACCAAGGGCTATCAGGACATCATGGCCGGCGTCGACCACCTGATCGCGCAGGGGATCGTCGACAGCACGCAGATGGGAGTGCTCGGCTGGAGCGCCGGCGGCCACTGGTCGAACTGGATCCTCACCCACACCGACCGCTTCAAGGCGATCTCCACCGGTGCCGGGGTGTTCAACTGGATCTCGATGTACGGCCAGAGCGACACCCAGCGCGGCCGCCAGTGGTACCTCGGCAACAAGCTGTACTACGACGACATGGAGGCGTGGTGGCGTCAGTCCCCCGCCGCCTACATCAAGAACGCGAAGACGCCGACGATGATCCACGTCGTGGACAACGATCCCCGCGTTCCGCGCCCGCAGAGCGAGGAGCTGCACATGGCGCTCAAACGGCTTGGCGTGCCGACCGAGTTCTACGTGTATCCCGGCAACACCCACGGCATCCCGGATCCACGCAACCAGCTCGTGAAGGCCACGGCCGAGATGGCCTGGATGGATTACTGGGTGCGGCACTCCGGGCGGAAGTTCGCCTGGCGCGACGTGCTCAAGACCCTCGACGAGCCGCGCGAGCTGAAGACGGCCGCGACGGCGGCTCCCTGACGCGTGGCGACGACGCTACAGGAGCCTCCCGGGCCTGACCCGCCGCTCGACCACGCGCGCGCCGTGATCGCGCTCCTGTTCGGGCCGGTCGCAGCTCGCACCTTCGACGTTCGGTACTGGGACGGCACCGTCGAGCACGGCGGTGCCGCCACCACCGGGTTCCGCCTCGGCGTGAACCGGCCGGGTGCGCTGCGGCGGATGCTTTTGCCGCCGAGCGAGCTGTCCATCGTCGAGTCGCACCTGTCGGGCGACGTCGACATCGACGGCGCGCTGGAATCGGCGATGGGGCTCGCCGACGAGATCGGCGCGCGGGTGAAGTCGCCCCGCGTGCTCGTGCGGCTGCTGCGACATCTCGTCGCCCTGCCGAGGCGAGACGCGGCGGATGACGTGCGGGTCGCGCGCAGCGACGCGGTGGTCGAGCCGGTCGGCAAGCCGCACGATCCGTCGCGTGACCGGGCGGCCATCCGCTTTCACTACGACGTCGGCAACGACTTCTACGCGCTCTGGCTCGATCAGCGCATGGTGTACTCCTGCGCCTACTTCCGGTCGGACACCGATTCGATCGACGAGGCGCAGCGCGCCAAGCTCGATCTCGTCTGCCGCAAGCTGCGCCTGCGCCCCGGCCACCGCCTGCTCGACGTCGGCTGCGGATGGGGCGCGCTGATCATCCATGCGGCGCAGCACTACGGGGTGAATGCGCTCGGCATCACGCTGAGCGACGCGCAGGCATCGCTCGCCCGCGCGCGCATCGCCGCCGCCGGGCTGGCGGACCGCTGCCGCGTCGAGATCCGCGACTACCGCGCGCTCCCCGCCGACATGCAGTTCGACCGGATCGCCAGCGTCGGCATGATCGAGCACGTCGGCGCCGATCACCTCGCCGCGTACTTCGCCGCGCTGCACCGCGCGCTCGTACCGGGCGGACTGCTGCTCAACCATGGGATCGTCAGCCTCGAGGAAGCGCAGCCGCGCGGGCCGCTGACCTGGGCGGCCGACCGCCTCTGGCGACGCGACGCCTTCATCCACCAGTACGTCTTCCCCGACGGCAGGCTGACGGCGTTCCGCGCCGTGATCGCCGCCGCCGAAGCGGAGGGATTCGAGACGCGGGACGTCGAGAGTCTCCGCGAGCATTACGCCCTCACGCTGCGCGCGTGGGTCTCGCGCCTGCTCGCGAACCAGGACCGCGCGATCGCCCTCACGAGCCAGCGCATCTTCCGCATCTGGCGGCTCTACATGACCGCGTCGGCGTACGCCTTCGCGCACGGACGCATCAACGTGCTGCAGACACTGCTCGCCAGTCCCGACGCCGAGGGCCACGTCGACGTGCCGATGACGAGGGAGGATATTCTGGTCCGGTGAGCGGTGGAGCGGTGGAGCGAAACGACGAGGGGCACACCGACAACCGTCTGGTGTGCCCTTCTCGCTCATCCGCTCATCCGCTCATCCGCTGTAATTTTCGGCATGTCCCGCCGCGACGAGTTCATCGCGTTCCGCCGATCCCTCGGACGGACGCCGCCACTCCAGCGCATGACCGCCCGCGTTCGCGGGCTGGATCTCGCCGTCTGGACCTCGCCACCGGTCGACGGCGCGCCCCCGCTCCTGCTCGTGAACGGTGGGATGCTGTACGACCACGCGCTCCTCTGGCCCGCGCTCTCCCCGTTCGCTGCGAGCCGGCAGGTGATCCTGTACGATCAACGCGGTCGCGGCGCCTCCGAGGCACCGCCCGATCCCCTCGCGGCCCGTATCGAGGACGACGCCGCGGATGTCGGGGCGCTGCGCCGCGCGTTGGGCATCCGGCAGTGGGACGTCCTCGGGCATTCGTGGGGCGGTGGCATCGCCATGCTCGGCGTCGAGCGCGATCAGGCGGGGACGCGCCGGCTGATCACGGTGGATTCCGTCGGCCCCACGAGTGCGTGGATGCCGGTGTTGCACGAGGCGGCGCTGGCGCGTGTGAGTGCCGAGGATCGCGCGATCCTCGAGCGGCTCGGCGGGAGGCCGCAGCATGAACCCGATGTCACGATTCACGGCGCGTACAGCCGCGCGAGCTACGCCGCATGGTTCGCCGACGCCGAGATGGCGGCGCATTTCGCTCCACCGCACGCCGCGAGTGTGACCGGCGCTGCAATCGCGGCACATTTGCGTCGCGAGGGGTATGACTGGCGGGAGCGCCTGCGTGCCCTTTCCGTCCCCACACTCGTCATTCATGGTGAACGGGACGCGCTCCCCGCGGCCGTCGCTCTCGAGCTCTCCGAGCTGCTGCCACGCGCGCGTCACGCCCTCCTTCCCGACGCCGGTCACATGCCATTCTGGGAAGCGCCCGAGCGCTTCTTCGACGTGGCCGGTGCCTTCCTCGCCGCACCCTCAACCGGGCCGCCGCGAAAGCCACCATGACGTTCCGCCGTCCACGCCTCAGCGCGCGGCTCGCCGCCGCCCTCACCCTCGCTCTCCTGCCGCTGTCGGGCGCCGTGCGCGCTCCCGCCGCGCGGACGAGCGTGGCGAGCGGCGGCGTGGTGGCCAAGCCGCTGACGGCACGGGCGGCGGAGCGGGAACGCGTCAGGGCGGAGGTCCGCCGGCGTCTCGCCGAAGGGGGCAACGGCACCTACATCGGCGAGATGCTGGCGGAGCGCGACAGCGCGCTCGCCCGGTGGCCGGATCGGCGCGAGAACCCGATCACCGTGTGGATCCAGCCATCCAGCTCGATCGCCGATTGGACGGAAGACTACGTCACCAGCGTGCGAGACGCCGTGACCGATTGGGACGCGCTCGACCTCCCGGTTCGCTTCGCCTTCGAGAGCGACTCGGCGCGCGCCGACATCCACGTCACCTTCATCGATCAGTTCGAGGAGGCGATCAGCGGCCGCACCAAGTGGGAGCGCGACGACAGCTGGTGGATCACCGACGCCGACATCGTGCTCGCGGTGCACCACCGCAACGGCCCCGCGCTCGATGACGACGCCATGCACGCCCTCGCGCTGCATGAGGTCGGGCACCTGCTGGGGCTCGATCACACCGAGGATGCCACCAGCATCATGGCGGCGCGCGTGCGCGTGCGCGGCCTGTCGAACGCCGACCGCGCCACGGTGCGCCTCCTGTACACGCTCCCGCCGGGCGGGGTCCGCTGATCCGCGTCCGCCCGGAAGCGTTGCTCGTCGTCGTGCTGGTCGCACTGGGCGGGCTCGCCGCGGCCAACGGCACCCGGTCGTTCAACCGGCGGCGCAGCGCCGCGGCAACGGCGCTCGCTCACGATACGACGGTCACCACGGAGCAGCGCGCGCTGGGGGTCATGCGGCGCGCCGTCGGGGCGGCCAATGCCCAGACCACGCCGCCGGCCGAGCTGCGCCGCCGCGTCGCGAACCTCGCCAGCGGCACCTACATCGACGACATCCTCGCGCAGCAGGACAGTGCACTCTTCCGGTGGCCCGAGCACCTGCGCGACGCGATGCGCGTCTACGTCGAGCCCTCCTCCGACGTCCCGGGCTGGGATCCTCGGCTTCCCCTGATGGTGCACGAGGTCTTCGACGAATGGAGCGCCGCCGGCTTCCCGTTGCGGTTCGCCTTCGTGCTCGACTCCCTCGACGCCGACCTGGCGCTTCGCTGGCGCGATCGCTTTCCCCCCGAGGATGGACAGCGCATCGGCGTCACCGAGCGGATCCATTCGAGTGACTTTCGGATCGTCCACGCGAGCATCTTCATCGCGCTGCATGACAGCATCGGCCGCCCCCTCGCCCCGACGACCGTCGACGGCATCGTGCGCCACGAGGTCGGCCACGCGCTGGGGCTGAACCACGCCAACGATTCCACGAGCGTGATGTTCCACGAGACGGCGACGATGACCATCTCCGCCTCGGACCGCGCGACGCTGCGTCTCTTGTACCTGGTCCCCGGCGGCAGTCTGAAGTAGCGGGCACTCCGCTCACGGGCCGGGCCGGCGCGCTTCGCCCGCGCGAGGAATCGTTCTTGCCCGGTGACGCGTCCATGGGCGATCCAGCAAGCAGCACAAAGGAGGACAGGGGTGAGCGCGACTCCGTCGCGTTCGACGTCGCCATCGTCGGCGGCGGTCCGGCCGGGCTCAGCGGCGCCATCTGGCTCGCGCGCTATCTCCATCGCGTATTGCTGGTCGACTCCGGCGACCCGCGCAACTGGGAGACACGCGGCATCAACGGCTTCCTCGGCCATCCCGGCATTCGTCCCGCCGAGCTGCGCGGCCTGGGACGTGACGAGGCACGCCGTCATGGCGTCGAGCTGGTGGACGCCATGTGCGAGACGGTCTCGAAGATCGACGACGAGACCTTCGAGCTGGTGCTGACGGACGGCACGCATTACCGCGGGCGCCGGCTCCTGCTCACCATCGGGCTCAAGGACGTGTGGCCCGACATCCCGGGGCTCGAGCATGTGTACGGCAACGACGCCCACGTCTGTCCCGACTGCGACGGCCGCGACTGCACCGAGAAGAAGGTCGTCGTGATCGGAACGGGGCGGAAAGCGGTCGGCATGGCGCTCAACCTCACCACCTGGACCAACCAGATCATCATCTGCACCAACGGCAAGCCCGCCGACTTCGACCTGCCGGAGTACTGTCAGAAGCTCGACGCGCTGAACATCCCGGTCATCCAGGCGCCCATCACGCGCATCCACCACGCGGGCTCACGCGTGCAATCGCTCGACTTCGCGGAAGGGATGTCGCTGGACACCGACAAGATCTTCCTCGCCGTCGCCCAGTATCCGGCCGACGATCTGGGCGCGCAGCTCCGCTGCGAGCGCGATGCCGGGGGACACATCATCGTGGACGACGCGTATCACACCTCGGTGCGCAACTGCTTCGCGGCGGGTGACATCGTGCCCGGTCCGCAGCTCGCCATCGCCGCGGCGGGAGACGGAGCGATCGCCGCCCTGGCGATTCACAAGTCGCTCGTCCCCGAGGCACGCAAGCTGGAGAAGCTCGAGGTCGCCGAGTACTGACCGACCTCAGTCGTGCCAGCGCAGCGTGACCTTGCGCGGCTTCCGCTCGCGAACGCTCTCGAGCTCCACGCTGCTCTCACCGTTGTCGACCGCGGCCTGCACCTGTTCGCGGAGCTCGGCAACCGTGCGCACGAGCGCTCCGCCGACGCGTACCACGACGTCGCCATCCCGGAGCCCGGAGCGGTACGCCGGTGAGCCGACCGCGGCGTTGATGACGAGCACGCCCCGCGGGACGCCGATGGTCCGCGCCAGCCCATCCGTGAGCGGCGCGAACTGCGCGCCCGCGACGCTGTTGAAGCCGTAGCTCAGGATGATGGACGGGGTGGGCGCCGGTGGCGGCAGGACCGACGTCACCGCCTGAGCCGGTGCGCTGGGCACCGCCGGCGCGGCGCGCGGCGCCAGCGCGTTGATCGGCGGCATGGGCGCGCGTGGGAAGCCCGGCTCACCGGCCGCGATCATCGTTCGTGGGCGCATCTCGTAGTTCGACTCGCTCCGCAAGCGGATGCGCGAGGGAACGTCGGCGATCGTCACCGGCACGTCCCTGGTGCGGCCGTCCCGTCGAATCCGTACCAGCACTCGCGCATTGGGCCGCAACAACTTCGTGAGAGAGATGTCACGGTCGCGCACGTCCCGTCCGTCGTACGCGACCAGCGTGTCCGACGGGACGAGGCCGGCGCGCTCGGCCGGCGAGCTCGGTTCCACCGACACGATCTCGGGATGGGTGAGATACCGGATGATCAGATCGCCGTTGGTGTCGATCCGCGGCTCGCGGGCCGTTCCGGACACGACGATGCCCAGCCATCCTCGCGGCATCACCACCTGATTCGCTTCGGCCTGCCGTAGCGCGTTGCTCATCGCCGTCGCGTTGCGCTCGTCGATCATCGGCGCCACCTGCACGCGCACGCGGACCATTCCCGGATCGGCGTCCGCCATGCGCTGCGTCAGCGCCTCGATCTGGGCGACCGTACGGTCCAGCGCCTCACCCACGGCCCGCCGCTGCGATGCGGTGAGGTCCTCGCTCTCGTTGTAGAGCTGCGCCAATGAATCGGCGTGGCGATTGAGACGCCGGAGTTGACGCTCGGTCGCGTCGCCGGCCTCCGCACGAGGCGCGCGTCGTACGCCGACTGTTTCGGTCCGCTGCGCCGCGAGCGCGCCCGGCGCGCCGGCCGCGAGCACGGCGGTGAACGAGAAGAGAAGCGGGGTGCGAATCGAACCGACCATCGTCTGCCGAGGAGTGAGAATCAGAAGCTGTTGAGGCGCAGGCTCGCCGGCAGCGCGGTGTTCAGCTGCCGGATCGTCGCCTCGCGCTGGCCGAGCGTGGTGAGGTAGTAGCCGTTGATCACGGGGTCGTGCGGGGCTTCGCGCATCGCTGCGCTCGTCGCCGAGATCACGCGGTCGAGCGCGGCGAGGCGCGACCGGTAGGCGATGGGGCTGCCGTCGTCGACCGCGGTGCTGTCGTACTGCGCGAGATAGGCGACGGCGCGCTGGTAGAGCTGCTCCGAGCGCCGCTGCGCCGCCTGCGCCTCCTGGACCGACGCGAATCCCGAATCCGCATCGCGGCGGGCCGCGCCGGCCGACGCGGATGCCGCGACCGCGGCACGCGAGCCGATCGCGACGCCGGGGAGCGGATCGGCGCC
>JABFYH010000150.1 GCA_013361335.1 Gemmatimonadaceae bacterium
CGCGCGACGTCGTCGGGGTGCCGGGCCCCGAGCTCGCGGTGGTCGGCGCCGGGCGCGGTGTCGGTGCGACGGCCGGCGGAGCGACCGGCACGGGCGGCGGCGGAGTCGTCGGCGTGTTGGCGGCGACGGATTCGGCGCCGCACTGCCGGCCGTAGTACTCGATCTGGTTGCGAAGCTCCACATCCGTGGCGGCCGCCGACGTGCGCGCCGCGGCGATCATCGCGCAGCCGACCCTGGTGTCGCGCTGCTCGAACGCCAGACGCGCCGCCCCGAGGGCCGCGATGCCGCGGCCAGCGCCATTGGGATGCTCCTTCACGTAGCGCTGCAGGTGCGCGAGTGCCCCCGCGCGGTCCCCGCGCGCCTGCTCCAGCTCCGCGATCGCGAGCAGCGCATCGTCGGCGTAGTACGCCAGCGGATATTCCACGATCACGCGCCGATAATCGCGCTCGGCTTCCGCGGCCGTCGGCGCCAGCGCCCCATGCCAGTAGAGCGCGTCGCCGTAGGCCGGCGTCGCCGGATCGGCGGCCCGCAGCAGCGAGTCCACCAGCGCGCGCCCTGCCGCGCCATTGCCGTCCGCGACGAGGCGGCGCGCGCGGCGAAAGAGCGTGTCCGTCGCTGGGCGCGGCGTCGCACCGGCCGCGCGCATGATGGTGTCGGTCGAGGTGGCGACCTGCGCGCCCGCGGAGGCAAAGGACAGGAGGGCGGCGGCGAGGACGGCGGGGAGGATGAAACGGCGCATCGGCAGATCGAGGAGAGCGTGCGTCAGGCGGCGCGACGCGAGCTGCCGGCGCCGCACAGGGTGAGCACGAGCGAGGTGAGGAGCTGCTCGTCGGAGGAGAGGCGGGTTTCCTTGAGGGCCACGTCGGTGGCGAGCAGGGCGGAGAGCGCCTCGTTCAGCTCGGACACGGTCCAGCGGTCGGTGTTCCGCGACCACGCCGTCACCGCTTCGCCCCAGGGACGTCCAGGAAACGCGCCGCTCTCCTTGAGCAGCGTCATGTATTCGTTGAACAGCGCGCGCGACGGCGTGCCGTTCGCCCGCGCCGCTGCACCATAGGCCATGGCGAGCGTTTGCGTCGTGAGGCTCATCACGATCGACACCGCGCTCGTCTTCGGCTGCTGCAGCACGCTCCCGATCAGCTCGAGTGCGGTGGCGGCGTCCTTGGCGGCGACGGCATCGAGCAGCGCGCCGACGGACTCTCCGCGACGCACCCCCACGATCTCCGCCACGGCGTCCGCGTCGATCGTGTCGGCGGCATAGCTCGCCAACTTCTCCAGCTCCACGGCGAGCTGCGACAGGTCGGCGCCGACCGCCTCGACCAGCAGGGCGACGGCATCGGGGGTGATCGTTCGCCCGAGCGCATGCTCCGCGTGGTAAGCGACCCATCGAGGCAGGCGATCGCCGGTGAGCGGCGCGAACTCCACGGCGGTCGTGCGATCGGCGAGCGGCCGATCCGCTTTCGCCCCTGCCGGCGCGACGAGCACGAGCACCGTGTCGGGGGCGGGCCGCTCCAGATACCGGAGCAGCAGGGCGCGCGCGTCCTTCTTCAGCTTGTCCACGTCGCGGATCACGACCACCCGCCGCTCGGCCAGCATCGGCGGTGTGCCGAGGAGCGCGTCGAGGGTCTCGGCATCCAGCTCAGGGCCGCGGCGGAGCTCGAGGTTGAAGTCGCGCGTCGCGGGGTCGACCGCAGCGTCGATCAGGTCTCGCGTGCGTGCGTCCTTCAGATAGTCGTCCTCGCCATGGAGGAAATAGACTGGATCGAAGGTCCGCGACTTCAGCGCGGCATGCAGTGCCTTTTCCCCGGCGGAGGCCATGAGGGGAATATAGGCCAGACGGTGGGACAGTGAGACGGCGAGACGGTCGATCGGTTTGACGGTCGGACGGTCGGACGGTCCGACAGCAAGAACTGAAAGGCACACCTGACTCGTGTCGGTGTGCCCTTTACCGTCAGACCGTCAGACCGATAACCGACCGCCTACCGTCCAACCGCGTCGCTCGCGAAGTGCCAGGGCGCCTGCTGCGCGACGTAGAGTGCGGGCCAGACCGTCATGCCGGTCGGCATTGACGCGACCATCGCGGGCGTCGCGAGCGTCGACGGCTCCAGCTCGGGGAGCGACGCGACGACGGGGGCAAGGCGAATGACCTCCGGCTCCCGTCCGATGCCGGAGAGCGTGGCGGCGAGGCCGGCCACGGTGAGGATCCCCGCGGCCATCGCCGCGTAGCCGGTCGGCGAGGCGGGGCGGCGCCAGCGCGGGCTCGCGCTCTCGGCGCCGCGCAACGCGGCCATCCGCACTCGCTCTTCCGCCAGACGGAGCTGAAAGCGCTCGCCGAAGTCGGCGGAGAGCTCGATCGTCGGGAGATTGTGCGCGACGAGGAGGGCGCGCCGCACTCGGGTATCCAGCCGCGCACAGTCATCGCAGAGGCTGCGATGACGCGCCATCGCGTCCAGCTCGACACCACTCAGGGTGTCATCGATGTACGCATCGTGCTTGCGGCGAAATTCCCGACAGTTCATGAGGTGTGGCTCGTGGGTGGCGGCGTTCCGGGGATGCGTTGGGTACCCCCGCGTACAGGAGGGGGTTCCCCTGAACCGTTCACCGTGAACCGTCTACCGTAAACCGTTCATCCGCCGTGCAAATAGAAAACGGGCACCCTGGCTTCGCCAGAGTGCCCGCAGTGACGGCTCGCGCTTCACCGTTCACGGATCACGATCAGTCCACCCAGGGCTCGATGATCTCGGCGAAGGCGTTGCGTGCGCGGTTGAGCCGCGACTTCACCGTGCCGAGGTTGCAATCGGTGATCTCGGCGATCTCCTCGTACGACTTGCCCTCGAGCTCGCGCAGGACGAACACCTGGCGGTGATGCTCCGGCAGCTTCGCGACCGTCTCTGCCACGAGGTCGCGCAGATGCCGCTTGCGGTACAGGTCGTCAGGCCTGGAGGTCGTGTCCTCGAACTGCAGCGGCCGGTCATCGTCGTCCCAGTTGCCCTTGATGGTCTGGAAGAGGACGAGCGGGTTGCGCGACCGATTGCGCAGCTCGTTCTTGGCCAGGTTCGACGCGATCGTGTACGCCCAGGTCGAGAACTTCTTCGACCGGTCGAAGCGATGCAGGTGCCGGTAGACCCGGATGAAGACTTCCTGCACGAGGTCTTCCGCCTTCTCGCGGTCCCCGATCGTGCGATAGATGAAGTTCAGCAGCCGCGTCTGATAGCGGTCCACGAGCTCCTGGAAGGCGCGCTCCTCGCCCCCCAGAAACGACGTGACGACGTCCGCATCGTCCATCGCGCGAAGCTGTTCGCGGATTGTCGGCCCAGTCTGGGCGACCCGCGTCATTGCGATGTCAGCCATGATCTCAACCCCCGGTGCCTACGTAAGGGATACGCTTCGACGACACAGATCCGATGCAGCGCTCCTTGGCCCTTTCTCTGGCCCCTTCAAAAGCAGGCTCCATGCCGATTGTGCCCGTGCAGTGTGTATTTGCTAAGACATTACAGGACAAGCACTTAGTTCATGCAAACTCGGCGGCGGACCAGAGTGGGGAGACGAAAAAGCGTCCTCTATTTGCCACAGGACGCGAGAAAGCCCCCGGCTGATGTCCACTTTCGACACAGTCCGGGGGCATTGGGTTTCCATCGACTACGATCTTACCGATAGAAGCGGATCGCACGGATTGTCCGTAGCGACGCCTGCCGTCTACGTCCCTGTCCGGAACCCCGCCGCGTAGAGAATGGATAGTGCGGTCTTGGCATCCATGATCTCCCCCGTGCGGATGAGCTCGAGGGCCTCCGCCAAGGGCATGATCACGACGTCGGCGAACTCATCAGCTTCCTTCGCGGTTTCACCACGGGTGAGCCCGGTTGCCATGAAGACGTGGATCTTCTCGTCGGTGAAGCCTGGGGTCGTGAACATCGTGAACAGCGGCTCCATCTTGTCCGCTGTGCATCCGGTCTCCTCCTTGAGCTCCCGTACGGCACAGTCCGCCGGTGCCTCGCCAGCGTCCAGCCGGCCAGCGGGCACCTCATAGATGTAGCCTCCCGCGGCATAGCGGTACTGCCGCAGGAGCAGGAGCTGCGGGTTCTCTCCCTCCGGGTCGCTCATGAAGGGGACGATGGCCGAGGCGCCCGGGTGGCGGACGATGTCCATGTCGGCCTCTGAGCCATCCGGGAATCGCACGTGGTCACGATCCAGCTGGAAGATCTTCCCCTTGTAGAGGTTGTGGGAGTCCAGCTGCGCCTCCGGCTTCTCCCCGGGCTTGCGAGCCGCGACCTGCTCCGCGGTCACCACCCGCGACGCTTTCTTCTTCTTCGTCATGCCCGCCTCTCGAGTGCGTCGGCGCTGACCACCTCGGCGCCCACCCCGGCGACCTCGCCCAGCGCCGCGGCGATCACCGTCGGATCGCCGACGACGACGATCCGGAGCTCGTCGGGATGGAGATGCTGCTGGGCCGCCTGGAGCACGCCGCGCGTCGTCACGGCACGGACGCGGTCGCGATAGCGATCGTAGTAATCGTCGGGCAGCTCGTGGATGACGAGGTTCGCGAGCGCGGCGGCGATCGCGGCCGTCGTCTCGTAGCGGATGGGGAAGACGCCGTCGAGGTAGCTCGTCGCCAGCGTCAGCTCGTCCGCGCCGATTTCCTCTCGACGCATGCGGTCGATCTCACCGAGAATCTCCTGCACCGCCGCTGCGGTGACGTCGCTCTTGACCGCGGTGGAAACGAAGAATGGCCCCGCGCCGCGCCGCCACTCGAAGGCGGAGAAGGCACCGTAGGTATAGCCGTGCGCTTCGCGCAGGTTGAGGTTGATGCGCGACGAGAAGAGCCCGCCGAGCACCGCGTTCATCACCATGGTGTCGAAGTAGTCGGGCGCGGTGCGCAGGATGCCGCGGTGTCCGACGCGCAGCTCGGACTGCGGCGCATCGGCCTTGGCGACGACGCGCGCGAGCCGTCCACCTTGCACCGCGTCGATCCCCGCCGGCGCCGGCGTGGGGCGCTCGCCCACCCAGTCGCCGAAGAGATCGCGCGCGAGAGCGGCCGCGTCGGCCATCGTCACGTCGCCCGCCACGACGAGCGTCGTCGCCGCGGGGCGATAGCGCGCCGCGTAGAAGGCACGGACGTCGGCACGGGTGAGCGCCTTCACGCTGCTGGTGTCGCCGTCGGCGGGAGAGGCGTAGCGCGCCGACGGCTGGTAGAGCGCGTGCGAGAAGTGCTCGTCGGCGAGCCCGCGCGGCTCGGTGCGCTGCTGCAGCAGCTCGGCGAGGCGTTCTTCCTTGAGGCGAGCGACCTCGCGCTCGGGAAACTCGGGTGCGCGCAGCAGGTCGCGTACGAGCGCGAGCGCAGCGGGGAGCTGCTTCGTGAGCGCCGTGAGCGACACCGCGGTGACGTCCCAATCCGCGTGCGATTCCACGGACGCGCCGATCTGCTCGAAGCGCTCGGCGAGCGCTGCTCCATCCATTCCGGCCGCCCCTTCGGGGAGCAGGCGAGCGGTGAGCGCGGCGACCCCTTCCTTGCCGGCCGGCTCGACGGATGCGCCGGCCTCGACGACGGCGATCACCGTGACGAGGGGCAGCTTGGTGACCGGCGCGACGACGAGCCGCATGCCGTTGGGCAGCGTGCTGCGCTCGAAGCGGGGGAACTGATAGCTCCGCGGCGGCGCTGGCGCCGGACGCGGGGCGGGAGTCGCTGTCGCCTGCGTCACGGGGCCTCCGCCATGGCGAGGTCGCTCTGTGTCGGCTCCACGTCGGCGCTACGCGGCACGTAGATGAGGCTCGCGCGGTTATCGCGGCCCAGCCGCTCGCGTGCGAAGGCGTTCACCTGCTCGGCGGTGACGGCGCGATAGCGTTCCGCCTGGCGGTTCACCAGCCGCGGGTCGCCGAAGTACGTCGTGAACATCGACAGCTTGTCGGCGCGATCGCTGGCCGATTGCAGCGCCACCATCATCTCGGTCTCGATGAGGGTGACGACGCGGGCGACTTCATCCGCCGTCACGCCGTCGGCGACCATGCGATCGAGCTCGGCGTGCACGACCTCCTCGAGCTGCTCGACCGTTGTCTCGGGACGCGCGGTGACGTCGAGGACGAGCAGGTCGCTGCCCTTCGACAGATCGTACGTGAAGGCCTGCGCCTCCGCCGCGACCTGCTGATCGCGCACCAGCGCACGATACAACCGGCTGCCGCGCTTCATGCCGAGGATGGCCCCGGCGACGCTCGCGGCGTAGTAGCGCTCGCTGCCGAACACCGGCGAGCGCAGCGCGAGGAAGAGCCGCGGCAGCATGACGTCGTCCGGAACGACTTCGCGGAGTGGTCCGCCGAAGGTCGGCGGCACCGACATGTCCGGCAGCGGCGGGCGACCGTTGCCACGCGGGATCGGCGTGAAGTGGCGCTCCACCATGCGCCGCGCCTCGTCGCGATCGAAGTCGCCGGCGATGGACAGCACGGCGTTGTCGGGGGTGTAGTAGGTGGCGAAGAAGTGGGCGATGTCGTCGAGGCTGGCGGCGTCGAGGTCCGCCATCGAGCCGATGAGCGAATGGTGGAAGGGATGGCTCGTCGGGAAGGCGAGTGCCGGCAGTCGCTCCCACCAGGTGCCGTACGGCTGGTTGTCCATCGACCAGCGGCGCTCGTTCTGCACGACGTCGCGCTGGGTGTCGAGCTTCTGCTGCGTCATCGCCGGCAGCAGCCATCCCATGCGGTCCGCCTCGAGCCAGAGCGCGAGCTCGAGCTGGTTGGACGGCACCGTCTCGAAGTAGTTGGTGCGGTCGAGCCAGGTCGAGCCGTTGAGGGTTCCGCCGGCCCGCTGCACGAGCTCGAAGTGCTCGTTCGCGCCGACGCTCGCCGAGCCCTGGAAGAGCATGTGCTCGAAGAGATGCGCGAACCCGGTGCGGCCGGTCCGCTCGTTGGCGGAGCCGACGTGATACCAGAGATTCACCGCCACGAGGGGCGCCGTATGATCCTCGGAGAGGACGACGGTCAGCCCGTTGGGCAGCGTGAAGGTTTCGATCGGGATGTCCATCGAGGAAATGTGCATCCGTTGCGGGTGGTGCGGTACTGTATGAACGGAGGCGGTGAGACGGTAGGACGGTGAGACCGTGAGACGGCAAACAAAAGGCACACCAGACCGAGTCCGGTGTGCCTTCCGTTCGACTGTCTCACCGTTTCAGCGGTTTACCGCTCTTCACGGTGTCGGTGGCGCGCCCAGCACGTCACGCACGTCGCGGACGATGATCTCGCCCGGGTTCAGCGCGCGGAGGCCCGGCTCGATCGACTTGCGATCGCCCACGATCACGATCGTGAGCTTGCTGGGATCCACATACTGCCGAGCGACACGTTGGACGTCGGCCTGCGTCACGGCGCCGATGTTCTCCACCGCGGAGTTGTAGAAGTCGAGCGGGATGCCGTAGGTGATCAACGGAAGCATCTGGCTGGCGATGCTGCCCGTCGTCTCGAAGTCCTCTGGCAGACCGAGCTGCAGATAGCGCTTCGCCTTGGCCAGCTCGTCGGCGGGGACGGTATCACGAATCGCGCGGAGCTCCTTCATGAACTCGATCAGCGCCGAATCCGACTTCGCGGACACCACTTCGGCGCTCGCCGTGAACGGTCCCGCCTGCCGACGCATGGAGAAGCCCGATCCAGCGCCGTAGGTATAGCCCTTGGTTTCCCGCAGGTTCTGATTGAGGCGGCTGGTGAACGACCCGCCGAGGATCGTGTTCAGCACCTGGAGGGCGAAGTAGTCCTTGGTGGAGCGGGGCGCGCCGATGCCGCCGAGCCGGAACGACGACTGCGCAGCGCCCGGCTTGTCGATCAGCACGAGCGTGGTGGCCTTCGGCGCCTGGGCCGTTGCGTTGGTCGGTGCGGGGACGTCGGCGCGCGTCCAGCCGCCGAAGAGCGCCTGCGCGCGGCGCTCCACGTCATCCGGCCGCACGTCGCCCACCACGAGCAGCGTGGCGTTGTTCGGGCGGTAGAAGGTGTCGTGGAAGCGCTGGAGATCGGCGCGCGTGATCGCGGCAAGTGAGGCCTCCGTGCCCGCGAGCGGCCGGCCGTACGGGTGCTGTTCGCCGTACAGCGCGGTCGCGTACGCGCGGTCGGCGATCGACGGCCCGCGGTCGCGCAGCTGCTGGAGCGAGGTGAGGCGCACCTTGCGCACGCGCTCGAGATCGGCGTCAGCGAAGGCCGGGTGGAGGGCGACGTCGGCGAACAACGCGAGCGCGCTGTCGATCTGCGCCGTCGGCGTGTGCAGCGAGACGGTGGACTGCTCCCATCCGCTGTTCGCGCCGACGCGCACGCCGAGGAAGGCCGCCTGATCGGCGATCTGCAGCGCGCTGCGCGTCGTCGTGCCTTCCGACAGCATGGCGGAGGTGAGCGCGGCGGTGCCGGCGCGATTCGCCGGATCCGCTTCGCCGCCGTTGCGCACCTCGAGGATGACGTCGGCGAGCGGCAGCTCGTGCTGCTCCACGACGACGATGCGAAGCCCATTGGCGAGCTGTCGCGTGGTAATGGGCGGCACGCGCAGCGCCGGGGGCGCGGTGAGCGTCGGGGGCTTCGTGAGGTCGATCGGCGCCGAGACGACCGGGCGCGGTGGCAGCGGGGCGGCAGTCGTCGTGAGCGGAGCGCCACCGCAGGCCGCGAGCGACGCCGACGCGGTGAGCGCGGTGAGAATGCGGGAGGCGGCGCGCATCACTCGGTCCCTCCCATCACCATCAGGTCCTTCTTGCCCTGGGGAACCACGGTGAGCACCACCTTCGGCTTGGTGAGATACTGGGCGGCGACGCGCTGCACGTCGGCAGCGGTCACACGGTCGTAGCGTGCGGCGTCCTGCTGGATCCAGTCCGGCGTGCCGGCGAAGTAGTTGTACTCGGCGAGGCGATCCGACTTGCCGAGCACCGAGGCGATCTGATCGAGGAACGAGGTGCGGCGGGCGTTCTGTGCGCGTGCGAGCTCGCGGGGCGTGATCCCGTCCTTGACCACCTTGTCGATCTCCTCGCGCACGATCGCCGCCATCTTCGCGGGTGTCTGGCCCGGCTTGGGGGTCACCCAGACAGTGAAGTAGCCGTCGAGCTTCGTGCTGTTGTTGAAGGCGACGACGTCCTGGGCGACCTGCATGTCGAACACGAGGCGCTTGGAGAGGCGCGCGTTCTTGTCGCCGGCGAGGACGCTCGCCAGGATGTCGAGGGGCGCGTCGTTCTCGTGATAGATGCGCTCGCCTTTCCAGTTCTCGTAGACGCGCGGCAGGGTGACGCGATCCTCGAGCACGAGGAAGGTGTCGCGCGGGATGGTGACGACGGGCACCGAGGGGCGCGGCGGCAGCTGCGGCCCGCGCGGGATGGCGCCGAAGTAGCGGTTCACCCAGGTGATGGCCGAGTCGCGATTGAAGTCGCCGGCGATCACCAGCGTCGCGTTGTTGGGCGCGTAGTAGGTGCGGAAGAACTGCTTCACGTCGTCGAGCGAGGCGGCGCTCAGGTCTTCCATCGACCCGACGACCGGCCAGTGGTACGGGTGGGTGGCGGGAAAGAGCGCGGCGAGCACCGTCTCGTTCCACTTGCCGTACGGCACGTTCTCGACACGCTGGCGGCGCTCGTTCTTCACGACGTCGCGCTGGAGGTCGAGCTTCGCCTGGTCCATAACGGGGAGGAGATGCCCCATGCGGTCGGCGTCGAGCCAGAGGGCCAGGGGCAGCGCGTTCGACGGCATGGACTCGTAGTAGTTGGTCCGATCTTCCGTCGTCGAGCCGTTGTTGTTGCCGCCGGCGGCCTCGAGCCACTTGTCGAACTGACCCACCGGAACGTTCTCCGACCCCATGAACATCACGTGCTCGAACAGGTGCGCGAAGCCGGTGCGGCCGGCTTTCTCGTCGCCAGAGCCCACCTTGTACCAGGTGTTGACGACGACGATCGGCGTGGAGTGATCCTCGTGCAGGATGAGCTCGAGGCCGTTCGGCAGGGTGCGCTTCTCGTACTGGAGCTTGGGGACGCCCTGCGCCGACGCGGGGCCCGGCAGGCCCGCCACGGCGGCGATGAGTGTCCAGGTGACTAACACGCGTGTGTTCACCGGCGATTCCTCTCGAAGATGAAGGCCAAGGGAGCTTTGACGGACTCGCTCAATGCGTACTTCCACCGCTCGGTCGGGCTGGCCGCGATCGGGCTGGTCGGGGTTGGTGATGCATAGGGTTCCAGGCCGTGGCGTCGGGCCAGGATCGTGAGGCGGAGCATGTGAAAGGGGTCGCTCACCAGCAGGACGTCGCGCCGCGAGCGGCTGCCGAGAATCGCCGCGACGCCTTCCATGGATTCACTCGTCGTGCGCCCCTCGTTCTCCATCAGGATGGCGGACGCGGGCACCCCATGCCGGATCGCATAGCGCTGGCTCACGGCGGCCTCGCTCGTCGTGTCGCCCGTGCCCGTTCCGCCGGTGACGATCATGAGGGGTGCGAGGTTGCGGCGAAAGAGCGCGATGGCGTGGTCGAGCCGGGCGCGGAGCACGGGCGACGGACGTCCGACGTACTGCGCGGCACCGAGCACGACGATGGCGGACACCGGCCGCGCCTGGTCGTTCCGCTCCCACGCGAGCACGGCACCCAGCGAAGTCACCCAGGCGGCGAGCAGCAGCCCCAGCACGAAGAGCACCAGACGCACGAACGGGGGGCGGGAAGAGGGCATCCCGTGGAAACTAGCGTCCGTTCGCGGCCGCGCGGAAGCCGGGTCTCGTCCGTATGATCCGCGCTCAATCCATGGTGCGATGCAGGGTCACTCCGCGAAGCTGAGAAGCGCCAGCCAGAACAGGTCGAAGCTGGCGCGCGGGTCGCGCATCGGGACGGGCGCACCGATGGCCAGGCCATCGACGAACGCCAACACGGTCCCGGCGAGCAGCGCGGCCGGCATGCGCGGCGTGAGCCCCAGCGCGCCGAAGAGGTGCGTCACCGTCTGCGTCGCCGCGCGAGCGCGCGCCACCGCCACCGATTCCGCTGCCTCCCGCACCTCGGCCTCCCGCTGCACGCCGAGCTCGAGCAGCGCGCGCAGCTCACCGCGCGTCAGCTCGCTCGACAGCCATTCCCAGTGCGCGTCCACGGCGCCGCTGCCGCGCGCGACGTCGATCGCCGCACGCTCCCGCGCGACGAGCCGCCGTCCCAGCTCCGTGGCCGCTTCGGCCAGCAGATGCGCGCGATCGGAGTAGTGATAGTGCAGCAGCGCCTTGCTCACACCGCCCGCAGCGGCGATGACGGACATGCTGGCGTTGGTGGCGCCGTCGCGCACGAGTGCCTGGATGGCGGCGTCGACGATGCGCGCCCGCGCGGCCGCGCCTGCGCTCAGCTTTGGCGTCGGCGAGGCGGCAGGCGACGTCATATCGTGACGCGGGTGTGCGGCATTGGCGCGCTCACCGCGTCGTAGCCCGCCGCGTCGAGCTGCTGGGCGAAGGCGTCCTGCGCTTCGGGCTCCCCGTGCACCAGGTACACGCGCGGCGCGGCGTTGCGCGTGTTGCCGGCGCGCACCGTGTCCAGCCAGCGCTGCAGCTCGGTGCGGTCGCCGTGGGCGCTGTAGCCGTTGAGGACTTCCACTCGCGCACGCAGGGGCATCTCGTCGCCGAAGACGCGGATCATCGGTGCGCGCTCCACGATGCGGCGGCCGAGGGTGTGCTCGGCCTGGAAGCCGACGATGAGGATCGTCGTGCGCGGGTCGGCGGCGTTGTTGGCCAGATGGTGCAGGATGCGCCCCGCTTCGGCCATCCCCGACGCGGCGATGATGACCATCGGGCCATGCTGCGCGTTCAGCGCCTTGGACTCGCTCGCCTCGCGGGTGTAGTGCACCTGGGTGAAGACGAACAGGTCGCGCACTGTCTGCACGAGATCCTCGGTCTGATCGAAGATCTCCGGGTGCATGGTGAACACCGTCGTCGTGTCGATGGCGAGCGGGCTGTCGACGTAGATCGGGATTTCGGGGATCTTGCCGGCGCGGGCGAGGAGGTGGAGATCGTACACGAGCTCCTGGGTGCGCCCCACGGAGAAGGCGGGGACGAGCACCTTGCCGCCGCGGGCCGCGGTCTCGGTGATCACGCGGGCGAGCTGCTCGCGCGCGCCCTCGACGGAGGTGTGGTCGCGGTTGCCATATGTCGATTCGAGCAGCACGACGTCGGCGCCGCCCTCCGGGGGATGCGGATCGCGGATGATCGGGAGGCCTGCGCGGCCGACGTCGCCGGAGAAGACGAGACGCGTCGTCCTGCCGCCCTCGGTGCATTCCAGGCGCACGGAAGCGGAGCCGAGGATGTGACCGGCGTCGGTGAACATGGCGCGGACGCCGGGGACGACGTCGAACCAGGCGTCGTAGGGTTGCCCGACCATGCGCTCCACGGCCACAGTGGCGTCGCGCATACCATATAGTGGCGCGGCCACCTCCTTCGTGCGCCGCGACAGGAACTCGGCGTCCTTTTCCTGGATGTGCGCGCTATCAGCGAGCATCACCGCGGAGAGGTCTCGTGTGGCTGCGGTGCAATAGATGGGGCCGTGGTAGCCGTGGGCGGTGAGGAGCGGCAGCCGGCCGGAGTGGTCGATGTGGGCGTGGGAGAGGACGATGGCGTCGATCTCGTCCACCGGACAGGGGAGCCGGAGGTTCTTCTCGCGGGTCTCGCTGCGGCGGCCCTGGAACATGCCGCAGTCGAGGAGGACGGTCTTGCCGTTGATGCGCAGGATGTGGCAGGAGCCGGTGACTTCACGGGCGGCGCCGGCGAATTCGATCTCCACGCTGTGGCTCCATCGGTTTGTGGGAATGCGGGGAGCAGCGCGGCTCGGCCGCCATCGGTGCAGTCCCGAGTGCGATGGAAGATGCCGCTCGGCGAAGAGAGTTGCTAAATCGTGGCGCACCCGCTCGCGCTGGTGGTGCTCGGCAGGGCGGTTCCCTGATCGACAGATGAAGGGTGCGAGGTCCGCCTTCCTCTCCATGCGATCAGGGGATGGGAGCCCGCCCGTACTTTCTCAGCGCCGAGATCAACCGGTCCACCGGCAGCGCGAACACCCGCACGTCATCGGCACCGGTCATCGTGTCGGCGGCCAGCATGGCGTTGAGGATGGCTTCCTCTGTCGCCTGCACGGTGGCCGAGAAGAGTGGATTGATGCGGGCATTGGGCAGCATGGCGACGCGGGCGACGCCGGTATCGCCCGAGATGCGCGGGTTCGCGGTGGAGAAGGCGACGAAGATGTCGCCCGAGCTGTTCTCGCCGCGGCCGCCGGAACGGCCGACGCCGAGGGCGGCGCGGGTGGCGA
>JABFYH010000114.1 GCA_013361335.1 Gemmatimonadaceae bacterium
ACGTCCTCCGGCAGCTCGGCGGTCCCGAAGCTCGCGCGCAGGGCGTCGCTCGCCGAGGTGAGGTACTCACCCACGAGCGCCGTGCCCCGCACGACGACCGGGTCGTCGGCGCGGATCGGGCCGCCGGCGAAGGCCAGGAGATTCTGCGCGACCCGCGTGGCCGGCGTGCCATGTCCTCGCGAGGTGAACGCGTCGCGGTACGCGCTCAGCCGCGCGTCGAACTGCCGCTCGGCCAGCTCGCGGAGCTCTTCGTCGACGTTCGGATCGCGCTCCATCCGGGCCGAGAGCGTGCGGAGCACCTCGGACGGGGTGCGGTCATCGAGCGCGTCGCGCTGGGCGACGAGGATGCCGAGGGCCCGGCGCAGGTAGCGCAGCTCCCAGGTGGCGTGATCGGCGTCGCCGCGGGTGCCGCTGGCCGACAGCCACACGACCTCCTCGGGCGCCGGCTCGGCCAGCAGCGCGGCGACGTACGACGCGCTCCCCCGCTGGAGGGCGCGGTCGTCGCGAAAGGAGCGAAAGAGGCGCATTCGCGCCGAGCGTCAGCCCTGAAGGACGGGGAGCGCCAGCCGGCCGCCGACGGGAGCGGAGGTGAGGCCGATGCGCTCGCGCACCTGGCTCTCCTGCAGCAGGAGGTCACTCAACAGCACGCCGCCGAGCACGTCGTCGATGCGGCGCTGCAGGAGCATCCAGACGGGACGGATGCTGCAGTCGTGCGACGAGGCGCAGCGCTCCTCCTCCACCGGATGCGAGGTGCAGTGCACCTCGAAGGTCGAGTGCTCGGCGGCGGCGATCACGTCGCGCACGCTGATGCGCTCCGGTCCGCGCGCGAGCTGGTAGCCCCCATGCGCGCCGCGCGTGCTGCGCACGATGCCCGCCCGGCGGAGCTTGAGCATGATCTGCTCGACGTAGTCGGGGGGCAGCCGCTCGCCCGCCGCGATCTCACGCCCCGTCACCGGCCCGTCGTCGACACGGCGGGCCAGATGCAGGGCGCAGATCAGTCCGTACTCAGCCTGGGTCGTGATGCGCATGGATCAAATGTAACCTCCGCCAAACGGTCCGGACAGGCCCGGTCAGCCCCCCGCCACCATGCCGTGGGCGCCGCCGGGCACGCCGATCTCCGTCATCTTGCGCAGGTCGAGCACGTCGTCGATCTCCTCGGCCGGCAGCAGCTTGTCCCGCTTCACCATGTCGCGGACGAGCACTCCCTCCTTCACCGACTGCTTGCTCAGCTCCGCCGCCTTCGCGTAGCCGATGTGCGGCATGAGCGCCGTCGCCAGCGCGGCGCTGCGCTCGACCCAGTAGGCGAGCATCTCGCGATTCGCCTCGATGCCGACCACGCACTTCTCCGTGAAGACGGTCGCCGTGTTGGTGAGGATGCGCATCGCCAGAAGGATGTTGTGCGCGATCACCGGCATCATGACGTTGAGCTCCAGCTGCCCATGCTCGGCCGCGATGCTGACGGTGGTGTCGAGCCCCATGACCTGGAAGCACACCTGATTCACCATCTCGGGGATCGACGGGTTGATCTTTCCCGGCATGATGGACGATCCCGGCTGCACGGCGGGCAGCTTGATCTCGTCGATGCCGGTGCGCGGACCCATCACCATCAGCCGCAGGTCGCTGGCGATCTTGCTGAGGTCCACGGCGAGCACGCGCAGCGCCGCGCTGAAGGCGGCGGCGTCGCCCATGCTCTGCATCAGCTGGATGCGATCCGTGCCGATGCGCAGATCGAGCCCGGTGATGGCCTCGAGATGCTTGTTCATGAGCGCCGGATACTCGGGCTCGACGGTGACGCCCGTGCCCACCGCGCTGCCGCCGATGCCGAGATCGCGCAGGTAGTCCGCCGTCTCGCGGATGCGGCGGAGGTTGCGATCCATCGAGCCGGCGTACGCCGTGAACTCCTGCCCGAGCCGGATCGGCATCGCATCCTGGAGGTGGGTGCGCCCCGCTTTCACGATGTCGTCGAACTCGCGCCCCTTCGCGGCGAAGGCATCGCGCAGCCGCTCGAAGGCCGAGAGGAGCCCGCCAAGCTGCGACAGGATCGAGAGTCGGATGTTCGTCGGGATCGTGTCGTTGGTGCTCTGCGCCATGTTCACATGGTCGTTCGGATGCACGGGGGTGTAGGTCCCCCGCGCCCCGCCGAGCAGCTCGTTGGCGCGATTGGCGAGCACCTCGTTGACGTTCATGTTGTGCGAGGTCCCCGCGCCGGCCTGATACGGATCGACGACGAACTGTGCGTCGTGCTTGCGCGCCAGCACTTCGTCCGCCGCGGCGACGATCGCATCGGCGAGCTTGGGATCGAGCCGGCCGGTCTCCTTGTGCGTCAGCGCGGCGGCCTTCTTGATCCAGGTCTGCGCCATGACGAAGGGCCACAGCGGCGTGAGACCGCTGATCGGAAAGTTCTCCCGCGCCCGCAGCGTCTGCACGCCGTACAGCGCGTCGACGGGGACTTCCTTGGGGCCGAGCGGATCTTTCTCGGTACGGGTCGTAGCGGCCATGACGGGTCTCGATCGTGAAGGGGTCGAAGATCAATCTATCAGGTCGGCATGCGTTCGCCGAGCCGCGACCTCCCGCGCTGCAGCTGCCGTTGCCGCTGCCGTTGACGCAGGGCACACGGCACACAGATGCGTGTGTCTCTACTTGGTTATCGGCACGTCCAGCGCGTGCGCGAAGCGGTTGAAGAAGTTGTACATGCAGATCACCGCGGTGATCTCCACCACCTGGCGCGGCGTCCAGTGCGACGCGAGCTCGGCGAACACCGTCTCGCTCACGATGCCGGGCGTCGGCGTCATCGCATCCGCATATCGGAACGCGGCACGCCACGGCTCCTCGAACGGCTCGTAGCGCGCGTCGGCCACGGCGGAGAGCTGCGTCTCGGTCGCCCCCTGCCGCCTTGCCAAGGCGGTATGGGAGGCCAGTCAATAATCGCACAGGTTGATGTGCGACACGCGCGTGCTCAGCAGCTCCTTGAGCAGCACCGGGACCTCTCCCTGCCCCATCACTTCGGCGTTGAGCGCCGCGAGTCGCGCGGCCGTGCGCGGCGCGTGCGCGGCGACGCGAAACAGGTTGGGCACCTTGCCGCGCTCGCGGATGAAGGCGTCGAAGGTCGGTCGAACGTCGTCCGGCGCATCCTCGACGGCGACCCGTGGGAGACGGGGTTCCTCACTCATGACGGGCTCCGGGCAGTGAGCTGGCGGAGGACCAGCACGAGCGCCAGCAGCGCCGCCACGCCGCCGAGGCCCATCCACGCGACGCTCATGCCGTGCAGGCGGCCGAACGCCTGGCGACGGGGATCGGACGGGTCGAGCGCATCCACGGCGCCCGCGATCTGCCGTCGCACCTGCTCGATGCGCGGGGCGACGACGAGCTGCGCGGCGGCGCAGGCCACCACGAGCCCGGCCGCCGCGCCCGTGCGCCACACCCGGTTCGGCATCGACCAGCCGAGCGCCGCGACCGCCACGCCGACGACCATCCCCGACCAGAAGATCACCGGCAGCACGCGGCCCACCAGCGCTCCGGCCAGCGTGCGGTTGGGCAGCACGGCGAACGCCGCCGGCGCCACGACCGATGCCACCAGGACCGCGGCGCCAAGCCACGCGGCGAGAAGGACCACGCTCGCCGCCACGCCCCACGCGGTGTGCGACATCGCCACGCTCATCCGATCATCCGCTGCACCGATCCCTCTCATCGCTTGACGGTGCGGGCACGACCGGCGAGGAAGGGGTTGGA
This sequence comes from Gemmatimonadaceae bacterium, assembly GCA_013361335.1. Classification (GTDB taxonomy): domain Bacteria; phylum Gemmatimonadota; class Gemmatimonadetes; order Gemmatimonadales; family Gemmatimonadaceae; genus AG11. Next base: position 3,730 of record JABFYH010000114.1, read on the forward strand.
GCGCTGCTCCTCGGCGAGCGTCGTGACGCCGCCATGGCCCGGATAGACGACGGTTTCCGGCGGCAACGCACCGAACCGCGCGAGCGAGGCATCCATGTCGAACGGGTTCGACAGCGGGAGATCGGTGCGTCCGATCGAGCCGGCGAACAGCAGGTCGCCCGACAGCGCCACGCCATGTCCGTTGAAGCTCACCAGCCCCGGGGCGTGACCGGGCACGTGCATGACGGTGAAGCGGAGCGTCCCGCACGACAGCACCTGTCCGTCGGCCAGCTCCGCGTGCGGTCCCTCCGGCTGCTCGAAATCGACCCCGTACATGTCGGCCGCCCGGGCCGAGAGCGTCGTGTAATACGGCAGGTCCAGCGGGTGCAGATGGACCGGGACGTCGTAGCGCCGCCGTACTTCGGCGACGCCCCCGATGTGATCGATGTGGGCGTGGGTCAGCCAGATCGCCTCGAGCGTCGCCCCCGAGTCGCGGACCATCCGCACGAGGCGGGCGCCCTCGTCGCCCGGATCGACGAGCACGGCACGGTTCGTCGCCTCGTCCACGACGAGATAACAGTTCTCCTGGAAGGGGCCGACGGTGCGGACGTCGATCTTCACACCGCGTATCCCCCGCTGCCGTGCGGATCGACGGCATGTCCGCCTTCCGCGCGGGCCTTCAGGTACTTCTCCACCGCGATCGCCGCCGTGGTGGCGTCGCCGACCGCCGTCGTGACCTGCCGCGTGAGCTGGGAGCGGAGATCGCCGGCGGCGAAGAGCCCCGGGATCGACGTCTGCATCATGCTGTCGGTCAGCACGTACCCCATCTCGTCGTGATCGAAGTGCCCGTCGATGATCCCGGTGTTGGGGCGGAAGCCGACGAACACGAAGCACCCGGTCGCGTCGAGCGTGCGCGTGGCATCGCTCTGCACGTCGCGCAGCTCGATGCCCTTCATCAGTCCCTGCTCGTCGCCGAGAATGCGCTCGGCCACGGTATTCCAGATGACCTCGACCTTGGGATTGGCGAACAGCCGCTCCTGGAGGATCTTCGACGCGCGGAACTCGTCGCGCCGATGGATGACGTAGACCTTGGACGCGTAGCGCGTGAGGAAGTCCGCCTCCTCGACGGCGGCGTCGCCACCGCCGACGACGGCGATCACCTGCTGCTTGAAGAACGCGCCGTCGCAGATGGCGCAGTACGACACGCCGCGGCCGGCGTACTCCGCCTCGCCGGGAATGCCGAGCTTCACCGGCGTGCCGCCGGCGGTGACGATCACGGCCAGCGATCGGTAGACGTCGCCGACGTCAGTGACCGTGTCGAAGGTGCCGTCCAGCCGGCGCGTCACCGCCGTCACCGTCGCCGTGACGTATTCGGCGCCAAACTCGCGTGAATGGTCCTCGAACTTCTTCGCCAGCTCCCAGCCGAGGATCGACTTCTCGCCGATCCAGTCGTCGAGCTTCTCGGTGTTGAGCAGCTCGCCCCCGGGGATCCCGCGCTCGAGCACGGCGGTCCGCAGCATCGAGCGGCCGGTATATAGCGCGGCGCACATCCCCGCCGGCCCAGCGCCGACGATGACGACGTCGTAGTTGTGCGTGGTTCCCAAAAGGTCCTCGTGCGGTGAGGCGCGTCGTGTCGGTCCCGGCGCGCGGCTCGGGAAATCTCACCAGAAGAACCCCACGAGGGAACCAGTGCGTTCCCGGCGAGGCGGGCGCGCCGTCAGTCGACGACGATGCGCCGCAACGCCCCATGACAGTGCGAGGCCGTCCCGACGAGAAAGGCGGCTGGCGACGTGGCAGCGCCTCGGTCGGCGATCGCCCGATCCGCGGCGAGGACGTCGCGCACGTCGAGCATGCCGACCCCGAATGCCCGATGCGCGCAGTGAAAGACGAAGGGACCTTCCACCGGCCGTCCCGCCACCCGCTCGTCCGCGCCGTGACGCGCCAGGGCCACGGGGAGGCTCCAGGTGCGGTCGCCGCGCGTGTGCGGACAGCGGGCGGGCTCGATGCAGTTGATCGGGCACATCCACTCCGCGAAGCTCACGTAGTGTGTGCCGTCCTCCCCTGCCCGCTGCCAGGGGACGGTCGGGGGATGGGTGAGCGGCTCGGTCGCGACCCGGCGGTGCGGCCACCGCGCACGGGCGCGCTCCGCCAGCCAATCCGCCATCAGGTGCGGCATCAGCGGCGAGGGCACGATCGCGTCCTCGCGCGCGTCGTCGGGACACTCGGCCGCCCGCGCGAGGTAGGCGGCGAAGTACTCGCTCCACTCCGCGCGCGCCAGGCGCAGGGCGCTCGGCCGCTCTTCCGGCGTCAGCGCGGCGACCTGACACGCTGCATCGTGATCGACGACGACCAGCTCGCGCCACGCGAGCGCACCGGCATGCTCGGCACGCGCGAGCTGGCGCACGTAGTAGCGGCCGTAGCATCCCCCGCCGACGACGACGATCGTGCCGAATCGCTGGGGTACGCGCTGGATCCGCGGGGCGCGCTCAGGTCCGGACGTGGCGTCCGCCATCGACCTTGATCACCTCACCCGTGACGAAGTCCGCCTCGAGGAGGAAGACCACCGCGTGCGCCACGTCCTCCGGCCTGCCGATGCGCTTGAGCGGCGTCGTGCCGCGAAGATGCTCGGCGTCGGCCTCGCTCCACCCGTCCGGAAGGAGCACTGCACCAGGCGCCACGGCGTTCACGCGCACCTCGGGGGCCAGCGCGTGCGCGAGACCACGCGTCATCTGCACGATGGCGGCTTTCGTCATCGCATGCGGCACGTATGCGGGCCAGGTCTCGAACGCCGCGAGATCCGCGATGTTGACGATGGCACCGCGGGCCGCGCGGAGCGCGGGCGCGGCGCGCTGCGACAGGAAGTACGGCGCGCGCACGTTGAGGGTGAACATCTCGTCCCACTGGGGGGGCGTGGTCTCGCCGACCGGGGTGCGCAGCATGATGGCCGCGGAGTTCACGAGGGCGAACAGCTCGCCCTCCCGCTGCACGACACCGTCGATGAGCCGCTCGGCTGCCGCGGTATCCCGGAGATCGGCCTGCACGATCGACGCCGCGCCGCCGGCGTCCTGGATCAGTCGCGCCGTCTCCTGTGCGCCGTCCGCCGAGCCGGCATAGTGCACGACGACGCGCATGCCGCGCGCACCCAGGGCCATGGCGAGCGCGCGGCCCACGCGGCGGCCGGCGCCCGTGACGATCGCGACGCGGCCGGCCAGGGTGGTCATCGGCCGGTCATCATGCCGCGGGAGCGCGGCCGAGCGCCGCGAGCTGCGCGTCCTGACGGGCGAGCCAGTCGGCGGGGACCTGCATCATGCCGATCGTCCGCGGTCCGTCCGCCGCGCCGTGCCAGTCGGAGCCGCCGCTCATCACGAGCCCGAACTGCTCGCACAGCCCGCGCAGCCGCGCCGTGTCGGACGACGAGTGGCTGGGATGCTTCACCTCGATGCCGTCGAGGCCGAGCGCGCGGAGCGCCTCGATGCGTTCGCGGGTCCCGCCGGCGCCGGGATGCGCCAGCACGGCGAGCCCGCCGGCGGCATGGATCATCGCGATCGCGTCACGCATGCTGAGCTGCTCCTTGGCGACGTACGCTGGCCGTCCCGCGCCGAGGTAGCGGTCGAAGGCGTCGCGGGCGTCGACGGCCCAGCCTTCGGCGATCATGGCGCGAGCGACATGTGGACGCCCGACGACGCCGGTGCCGGCCTGTGAGAGCACGTCCTCGAAGGCGACGTTCACCCCCAGGGCGTTCAGCCGCTCGACGATCTGCCGCGCGCGGCGATTGCGCATCTCGCGCAGCTCGTCGAGCGCGCGCTCCAGCACGCCGGTGTCGCGGAGATGGAGACCCAGCAGATGGGTCTCGGTCTCGCCTTCCACGGCGCTCAGCTCCACGCCGTTCACTACGCGGACCCCGAGCTCGGCGCCGGTGGCCCGCGCCTCAGGCAGACCGGCGACGGAGTCGTGATCGGTGAGCGCGATCGCTGCCAGCGACGCCTTCCGCGCGGCCCGCACGACCTCGGCCGGCGTCCGAGAGCCGTCGGACGCCGTGGAGTGCATGTGCAGGTCGACGAATGGTCCAGCGCCCCCGCTTCCACCACTCGCCGGTGCCGGCGGGGCGGTCACGGGGCGTATCCAGCCTCGGGCGACGTCTCGCTGGGCTGTGACTGCTCGAACAGGCGCACGAGGTCGGCGTCGCTCATCTCGGCGAGCGCCTGCTCGCGCGACCGGGTGCCCTGGGGCGAGTAGCGCGTCGCACGCACCTCGCGGTCGTCGCCGGAGCCGGAGATGAACAGCAGGGCGAACTCGTCGCGGTCGTACTGCGTGACGCGCCCGGAGGGGAGCACCCGCCAGGCGCGCCCGGCGTGCGTGAGGGATCGGATCGGCATGTTACGGCAGCTCCACTTCGTGATAGATGCGCGCGGGGTCGAGCACGCGGTCGGGGGCCGACGCGTGCGCCTTGGCGAGCGTCTTGGCGTCCGGCGCCTCGAAGAACTCGAGAAAGGCGCCGGGCAGTCCCGTCTCCTCGAACACGGTGTACTTGCACCCGGCCTGCGCGTAGTGCGCGTGCTTGCGCTCCAGGCGCACCGCGAACTTCTCGCGATCGGGCGGCGTGACGAGCGTCCGCTGAACGGAGAGGCAACGCGGCATGCTCAGAGCGCGGTCTCGGGAAAGGATTCCAGGCCGGCCTTCACGGCGGCGAGGAAGCGGTCGGCGTCGGCCCCGTCGACGATGCGGTGATCGAACGACAGGGAGAAGTAGGCGCAGGTCCGGATGGCGATCGTGTCCTCGCCGTCGGGGCCGGTGATCACCTTGGGCCGCTTCTCGATCGCGCCGAGGCCAAGGATGGCGGAGGTCCCGAGCGGGATGATTGGCGTCCCCATGAGGGAGCCGAAGACACCGGGGTTCGTGATGGTGAACGTCGCCTGCTGGACCTCTTCGGGCTTGAGGCGCTTGGTGCGGGCGCGGTCGGCGAGGTCGTTGAGGTTCTTGGTCAGCCCGGACAGGGACAGGTCGTCGGCCCCCTTGATGACGGGCACGATGAGCCCCCAGTCGAGGGCGACAGCGATGCCGATGTTGTACTGCTTGCGATAGATGATGCTGTTGCCGGCGACGGCAGCGTTGAGCACCGGGAACTGCTTGAGGGTGTCGACGACGGTCTTGATGATGAAGGGCAGGTACGTGAGCTTCTGGCCGGTCTGGGCCTCGAAGGCCGCGCGGTTCTTGTGACGGATGCGCGCGATCCGCGTGAGGTCGATCTCGAAGAACGAGGTGACGTGCGCGTTGGTGTGGCGCGAGGCGACCATGTGGTCGCTCGTGAGCGCGCGGATCTTGGACATCGGCTCGACGCGGTCGCCGGCCCAGGGCTCGGGGGCGGGGCCGTGCGTGGCGGCGCCAGCGGGGGCGTGCATCGAGGGGCGCTGGCCGGCGGTGGCGGCGGCGCCGGAAGCGAGGTACTGCTCGATGTCGCGCTTGGTGACGCGACCCTGGATGCCGGAGCCGCGCATGGCCCCGATCTCGACGCCATGTTCGGCGGCGATCTTCCGGACGAGGGGGGAGGAGCGGGTGCGGAGCCGCTCCTCGAGGCCGTTGCCGTTGGCGGGGGCGGCGATGGTAGCGGGTGCGGGGGATGGGTGGCGGTCGGGGCTCGGGGACGTGGTAGCTTGTTTGACGGGGGGGGCCCCCGCGCCCACCGGCGCGGCCGACACGCTCGGCGCCGGCGCAGCCGTCGCCACCCCCACCGCCGCCCCCTTCTCCGTCTCCAACCGGGCCACCACCGTCTGCACCGCCACCGTCTGCCCCTCGGTGACGAGAATCTCCGCCAGCACTCCCGCGGCGGGCGCCGGAATCTCGGCGTCCACCTTGTCCGTCGAGATCTCGAAGATCGGCTCGTCGCGCTTCACCTCATCACCCACGCGCTTCAGCCACTTCGACAGCGTCCCCTCGGCGATCGATTCGCCCATCTGGGGCATGATGACGTCAACGCGAGCCACGACGATAGCCTCTCACTCGGAGTTCCTGTGCGCGGTGCGCGTCTTCCGCATCCGCCAGATGATGAACGTCGGCAGCAGGATCATTCCCAGCACCCCGCCCCGCACTGCATACGTCAGCCAGTTGCATGGCGCGCCCGTCTCGGCCTCCACGGCACACCCCGTCATGCCGCCGACCAGCTTCGCCACCAGGATCGCGATCATTCCCGTGCCGAAGAATCCGACGATCGCCGTCATGCACCCGACCCCAAGATAAGGCCAAACCCCTTCGCTCGTCTCCCCCGACCCCGTCGAGCCGAGGTTGTCGGTGTCGCGGACGGCGTCGCGCTCCGTCTCGCGCACGTCAGTAGGCCGCCAGCCGCCGCGCCGCCAACACGATGTCGGGGGTCTGCGGCAGCACGAAATCCTCCAGCGACGGCGCATACGGCAGCGGCACGTCATGCGCCGTCACGCGCAGCACCGGCGCATCCAGCCACTCGAAGCAGCGCTCGCTGATCCGCGCCGTCAGCTCGCCTGCGATGCCCCCCGTTCGCGTGTCCTCATGCACGATCAGGACCCGATTCGTCTTCTTCACCGTGGCGACGATCGCCTCGTCGTCCAGGGGGGCGAGCGAGCGCAGGTCCACGACTTCCACGGAGAGCCCGTCCTCCTTCTCCAGCTGCTCCGCCGCCTCGAGCGCCTTGTACACCGTCGCCGCGTAGGTGATGATCGAGAGATCCGTTCCCTCGCGCGCGACGCGCGCCGTGCCGATCGGCACCACCACGTCACCGGCGGGCATCTCGCCCTTGATGCGCCGGTAGAGATACTTGTGCTCGAAGAAGAGGACGCAGTCGTCGTCGCGGATCGCCGCCTTCATCAGCCCCTTGGCATCCGCCGCCGTGCTCGGGTACACGACCTTGAGCCCCGGCGTGTGGATGAACCCCGCTTCCGGGTTCTGCGAGTGGAAGGGCCCACCGCGCACGTACCCGCCACTCGGCCCGCGCACCACCATCGGCGTCGGCAGGAAGGCGCGGTAGCGCGCCGTCGCCACGTAGTTGGTGAGCATGTCGTACGCGTTCGCGATGAAGTCGATGAACTGCATCTCGACCACGGGGCGCATCCCCATGTGCGCCGCCCCCGCCGCCGCGCCGACGATCCCGATCTCCGAGATCGGCGTGTCGATCACCCGCGACTCGCCGAACTTCGCCAGCAGCCCTTCCGTGACCTTGAACGCGCCGCCGAACGCGCCGATGTCCTCGCCGAGCATGAAGACGTTCGGATCGCGCTCCATCTCCTCGAACAGCGCCTCGCGGATCGCCTCGAGGTAGGTGATCTCCGCCATCAGTCGGCCCCCTTGGCCGGCGCGTCGAAGGTGCCCCAGCTCGACGGACGCTCGCTCTTCTCCACCACCGCCCGCTTTCCCTCGCGGAACCAGAGCGGCTCCTCCGACGGCGGATCGGCATACACGCCGACCAGCGCGTCCAGCGGCTCCGGAACCCCCGACTGCTCCGCGATGTCCGTGGCCTCATCGATCTCGCGCTGGATCCGCGCGTCGATCGCCGCGAGCTCCTCCGCCGCCACACCTTCCTGACCGAGCCGCGCCACGTACCGGTCGAGAGGATCGTTCTCAGCCGCCCACCGCTCGATCTGGCCGGGCGGGACGTACGATTGGTTGTCGTGCTCGGCGTGCCCCTTTCGCCGGAAGGTCATCAGCTCGACGATCGACGTCCCCTCGCCGCGCCGCGCGCGATCCACGGCGCGCTTCGTCGCCTCGTAGGTCGCGATCACGTCGTTGCCGTCGGCCGTCTCGCCCGGGATGCCGTAGCCGATCGCCTTGTCGGCGAACTGCTTGACGAGGCTCTGCTTCACTGTGGGGGTAGAATACGCATACCCATTGTTCTCGATGATCACGACGAGCGGGCACCGCTGCACCGCCGCGAAGTTGATCCCTTCGTGAAAGGCGCCGGTCGACGTCGCTCCGTCGCCCACGTACACGAGTCCCACGCGATCCTCGCCGCGCATCCTGAAGCTCAGCGTCACCCCCGCCATCACCGGCACCATGTCGCCGAGGGGCGAGATCTGGCCGATGAAGCCGCGCTCCGTGTCGCCGAAGTGGATGTTGAGCTCGCGGCCACGCGTCGGGGAGTCGCCCTTCGCCATGTACTGCTTGAGGATCTCGACCGGCGTCGCCCCCTTCACCAGCATCGAGCCGAGGTTGCGGATGAGCGGCGACAGGATGTCCCCCTGACGAAGCGCGTACGCGCTGCCCACGGCGTCCGCCTCCTGGCCGAGCGACCGGAAGAGTCCCCCGACGACCTTGGTCTGCCGGTAGAGGTTCACCAGCCGCTCTTCCAGGGAGCGGGTGAGACGCATCCAGTAGTAGAGCTCGAGCCGCTGGGCTCTGCTGAGCGCGACGTCGGTCGCCGCTGCGACTGCGGGGGGCGCCGCCGCGCTCGTCCGCGTTCCGCGCCCCCCGCCCTGCGTCGTCGACCGCGCCATCAGTACGACGCGTCGAGCGCGTGCGTCGGGTCGTCCGCGCGGTGGAGCGAGACGAAGAATCGCTTCACGTTGCGATCGAGCCGGCTCTCCCCCATCTGGTCGGTCGCGACCTCGACGAAGGTGTAGTGGCCGCCCTCGGGCCGCACGCTCAGCTTGAGCGCGCCCAGCGGACCGGTGAACGACCGGGAGCGCACGGCGGAGGTGACGAGCGTCATCCCCAGCTCGGGAAAGAAGCGGTCCGCGACGACGAGCACGTCGGCGGGAGTGGACTGGCTGCGATAGAAGTGGCGCACGGTGATTACGGGGTCCCGCTCCGCTCGGGGAGCACGTCCTGCATCCACTCGGTCTTCTCGAGCGGCTTGAGGGAATCGCTGTGGAACTGGATGCCGACCGCCCACTGGCCGGACGCAACGTAGTTGAGGCGCGCCGAGTAGACCCCCACGCCAGGCGCCTTCACGAAGCCGTCGTAGGTGCGCGCCCCGTCGCGGGTGTTGGCGAAGATGCGCCCTTCCCCGTTGTCGACGGGCTGCTTGGTCTCGCGGTCCTTCACCGTGATCGTGTAGATCACGTCTTCTCGCGCGCGCGGCGGGATGGGCTCGGAGGTGATGGTGAACAGGTAGCTCTTGGTGCCCTGCCGCAGCTCCGGGTGGCGCGGCGGGCCGCAGCTCGCCCCCGCGAGAAGCGCCAGGCTCCCCACGACGATCAGGCTGCGGCCGCCGCGCACGCGCCTCACGACTGGTAGTACTCCAGGCCGAGGTGCGTGATCTGCTCTTCACCCATCAGATGCCGCAGCGTGTTCTTCAGCTTCGTCTGCTGGATGAACAGGTCGTGCTCCGGCTGGAGGCCGGCCGCCGTCATCGGGCTCTTGTAGTAGAACGAGAGCCACTCCTGGATCCCCTTCATCCCCGCGCGCTGCGCGAAGTCGCTGAACAGCGCGAGGTCGAGCACGAGCGGCGCCGCCAGGATGGAATCCCGGCAGAGGAAGTTGACCTTGATCTGCATCGGGTAGCCCATCCACCCGACGATGTCGATGTTGTCCCACCCTTCCTTGTTGTCGCCG
>JABFYH010000110.1 GCA_013361335.1 Gemmatimonadaceae bacterium
GCCCGAACACGAGCGGATTCGTCGAACGCGTTCTCGCTTCGCGCGATGACCAGCGTCGCCGCGCCGTTGCCGATCAGGTTGGTGATCGCGCGCGCCTCGCTCATGAAGCGGTCCACGCCCAGCACGATCGCCACCCCCTCGATCGGGACCACCCGCATCGCCGCCAGCGTGCTCGCGAGCACGATGAACCCCGAGCCCGTCACTCCCGCCGCACCCTTGCTCGTCAGCATCAGCACCCCCAGCACGCTGAGCTGCTGCGTGAGGTTCAGCTGCACCCCGAAGGCTTGCGCGATGAACAGCGCAGCCATGGACAGATAGATCGACGTCCCATCGAGGTTGAAGGAGTAGCCCGCCGGGATCACCAGCCCCACCACCGACCGCTGGCAGCCGTACCGCTCCATCTTCTCCAGCATCAACGGGAGCGCCGCCTCGCTCGACGACGTCCCCAGCACGAGCAGGATCTCCTCACGGATGAACTTGAGATATTGCCAGAGCGAGAAGCCGTACCAGCGCAGGATCAGGTTCAATACGATGAAGATGAACAGGAACATCGTCAGGTAGACGTCCAGCATCAGCCGACCTAACGGCAGCAGGCTCTTCACCCCGAAGGCGCCGATGGTGTAGGCCATGGCGCCGAACGCCCCGATCGGCGCCACCTTCATCACGATCGCGACGATGCGGAAGAACACGTGCGAGGTGCTTTCCAGCACCTCGGTCAACCGCTGCCCGCGCGAGCCGAGCGACGCGAGGGCGAACCCGAACAGCACGGCGAAGAACACCACCTGCAGCACCTCGCCCTTCGCGAAGGCGTCCACCGCGCTCGACGGGACGATGTGCGTCGCGAAGTCGACGAAGCTCATCGCCTTGCCCTGCTCGGTGAACTTCGTCACGTCGCCCTTCGCCAGCGCGCCGACGTCGAGCCCCTCGCCCGGCCGCGTGATGTTCACGACGAGGAGCCCGATCGCCAGCGCGAAGGTCGTGACGATCTCGAAGTACAGCAGCGCCTTCCCACCCACCCGCCCCACCTTCTTGAGATCGCTCATCGTGGCGATCCCGAGCACGATGGTGAGGAAGATGACCGGAGCGATCACCATCTTCACCAGGTTCACGAAGGTGTCGCCGAGGGGCTTCATCGCCCGTCCGGTCGCCGGCGAGAGAAGCCCGAGCAGGACGCCGAGGGTGATGGCGACGAGGACCTGGAAGGTCAGGTTATGATGCAGGCGGCGCATGTCGTGGGGTGCGCGTGAGGAGACGGGTCGTTAGCGGGCGGGCGCCATGACGATCTTCAGCTCGGTCACGCCCTCGACCGCCGGGCGCGAATACTTCACGGGAAAGTAGCGGTCGTTCTTCCAGAGCTCGAAGAGATCGCGATAATGCGGGCTGTCGACGTCGCCCGACTGGCCTGGCGTGTTGGCGCCGACCGACGAATCCCAGTCGTTGGCCTCGACGATGTAGCGGAAGGAGGCGCCCGACGCCTGGTTCTCGCCGCCCCCCGTCGCGCCGACGGTGTTGCCGTCGCCGCCGCGCGGCCATGGCCCGACCTCGAAGCGCTTCCGCTGCTCGGCGTTCAGCGCCCCGCTCATCGGATGCTGGAGCATCGCGTGGTGATACTGCCCCCACGCCCAGCCGCTCATGTCCGGGCCGTAGCGCTGCGTCAGCTCGGCGACGGCGCCGTCGAGCGCCGCGAGGAGCAGGCTGTCGCGCGTCGCACCCGGGTTCGGGCCGAACTCGCCGCCGGGCGACGTCAGCCACTCGATCACCCGCTTGGTCGAGACGAAGCGTGCCGCCGCCCGCGCCGGCGCCGGCACGACGATCGTCGTCACCCCGGTCGTGAGCTGCCGATACCACGCCTCGTAGATGCCGGCGGCCACCGAATTCTTGTCGAGGACGTTGTCCCAGGCGAGCAGCGACTGGCGCGCCCGCTCCGTCGCCGCGTTGCTCGCGGGCAGCGCCGCGAGCATCGGCACGAGCCCGCGCGACGCGATCGACGTGTAGTCGGTCTGGAGCCGCATCATGTCCATCATCGACACGCGACGGCCGGAGCCGAGCACCTCGGCGATCCGGGCGAAGCGATAGGGATCGGCCCAGCTCCAGCCGATCGCGTCGCGGTGGGGATACGACTCCGGGGTGAGGTTGTTGTTCGCCGTCCCGATGTAGCCTTCGGGCGGATTGTAGGCGTGCGGCTTCTCGATGATCGGCAGATAGCCCGACCAGTCGAAGCGGCCGTCCCCGGGCACGGGCACCAGCCCGCTCGAGTTGCGGCGGATCGGGGCGATGCCCACCGCCTGCCAGCCGATGTTTCCCTTCACATCGGCCCAGACCATGTTCTCGCCCGGGATGTTGCTGTAGTTGCAGGCGGCGCGGAACTCCTCCCACGTCTTCGCCTGATCCATGCGGAGCGACGCCATGTACGGTGCGCCGCCGGGCTCGAGCCACGCCGCGCGCACGACGTACGCCAGGTGTCGCGCCGTGTCCTCGTAGACGACGGGGCCGTGCCGCGTGTAGCGCAGCGCGACGGTGGCCGGCCGCTCGCCCTTCACCGGGATCGACTCGGTGATCGTGCGCATCGTCTCCCACGCCCCGCGGTACTGGTACTGCGCCGGGTTCGCCGGGTTCGTGCGGTAGACATAGAGATCCTCCCCGTCGGTGCCGAAGACGGTGAGCCCCCACGCCCCGTACTCGTTGTGGCCGATCGACACGCCGGGGATCACCGGCTCGCCGCCGCCGATCACGTTCCAGCCGGGCGCGTTGAGGTGGACGAAGTAGCGGAGCGAGGGAGCGGCGATGGCGCGGTGCGGATCGTTCGCCATCAGCGCGCGGCCGCTGAGCGTGCGGCTGCCGGCGACGACCCAGTTGTTGCTGCCGATGTCGCGCCGCTGATTCCAGCGGATGTCTTCATCGGCGAGCGAGTCGATCGTCGCCAGGCGGCGATGGGCGGCGGTATCGCCGCGATACGCGGTCTGCAGATCGGACGGCTGGAAGCGCATCGGCGCACGGAAGGCGTCGTAGAGCGCGAGGATCGGCGCGTCCAATCCGGCGGGGTCGATCATCGGGTCGAGGTCGACCTTGGGCGCCGGTCCGGGATGGAACCACTGCACCTTCTGCAGCAGCGCCGCGCCGTACTTGGCGACGAAGCGCCCGTTGGCCAGCTCCTCGCCGATGTTGCCGAGCAGCCCCTGATGACGGGAGATGACGACGTCCGGCGTCCACCGACCGGGCTTGATGCCGAGCATGCGCAGCTCGGCGGGCACCAGCGCGGGGTTGCGGGCCGCCTCGTCGACGTAGGCGTTGATCCCCTCGACGAAGGCGCCGATGATCGCCGCGCCCCGCGGGTGATAGTTCGCGAAGTCCGCCTCGAGGCTGCCGCGGTACTTGAAGAGCCGCGCCCCCTGGTCGCGCTCGAGCTCTCGGCGCCCGATCACCTCGGCCATCGTCCCGGTGGCCTGACGTCGCCACATCTCGAACTGGAAGGCGCGATCGCGCGCCGCCGAGTACCCCTGGGCGAAGAAGAGGTCGTGCTCGTTCTGCGCGTAGATGTGCGCGATGCCCCACCGGTCGCGCAGCACCTCGACGCGTTGCTGCAGCCCGGCGACGCGCAGGGTGTCGGTGCGCGGCGTCGCTGGTTGCGCCGCGAGATCGGAGACGCCGGCCATCCCGGCGCTGGCCACGAGAAGGAGAGAAGCAGCCGCACGGCGCGTGCGGGAGGCTCTGCGTGACGTCATTCGTGTCCTCGTGAACGTGGAGAAGGCAGGAGGCCGGCGGCGCCGGCGCACGCGAGGGGACCGTCTCTTACGTCGTGTCGCGCAGGACCGTTGTAGACGCGTACCAGGTGTGAGAGGCGCGCGCGCACCAAAAGCGGCGTATGCCTGGTGCGCAACGCCGGTGTCCATTTTCGGTGCGCGAGTCTGGGGAAGGGACCCGAAAGTCGCAAGAGGTCGGACCGTTCGACCGAAGTTCAACGGTTCCGACGAGTCGTCCGTTCAAGCTGCATGCGGTGGCCGTCGCCGGTCCCGCCGCAGTCCTACCCGCACCACGGCTACCGGAGTCGCACGCCAGCGATCTCCGACGCGCCGCCCGTCCCCGTCTGCTGCACGCATCCTCACCACCCCCCAGTTGGGAGATGCACATGCCCGAGCTCCACAGTCCCACCCCGGCGAAGCTGCTGCTGGCCGTCGCAGCCTTTTCCCTCGCGGCGCCCGATGCCGCGATCGCGGAACCCTTCCGCGCCGAGCCGGCCACCATCGCTCCGGTGCCCTTCTTCGGCACCCTCACGGGCACCGTCACCGACGAACGATCCGGTCAGCCCCTGCCGGGCGTCCAGGTGAACATCGTCGGCACGATGGTCGGCAACATCACGGACGCCCAGGGACGATACCGCATCGTGAACGCGCCCCCCGGACCGGCGCGTCTCCGCGCACGATTGCTCGGCTACGCCGCGGTCGACCGCACCGTCACCGTGGAGGACGGCCGGTCGCAGACAGTGGACTTCGCGCTCGTCTCGAGCCCCCTCTCGCTCGACGCCGTCGTCGTGACCGGAACGGCCGGCGGGAGCCAGGTCCGCGAGATCGGCAACGCGGTCGGCCGCGTCGACGCGGCGAAGATCGCCGAGACGTCGCCGGCGGTGAACGTGCAGCAGCTGCTCGGGCAGCGTGATCCCGGCGTCGTCGTGCAGCCGGCCGCCGGCATGGTTGGCGCGGGCAGCGCGATCCGCATCCGCGGCACCGCGAGCCTCTCCCTCACGAACCAGCCGATCATCTACGTCGACGGCGTGCGCATCGACAACAGCGCCGCCGGCGGTCCCTCCATCCGTCAGGGCCGCACCGCGTCGCGCCTCAACGACTTCAATCCCGAGGACATCGAGTCGATCGAGATCATCAAGGGCCCCGCGGCGGCGACGCTGTACGGCACCGAGGCCTCGAACGGCGTGATCCAGGTGCTCACCAAGCGGGGCAAGACCGGCGCCGCCAAGGTGGACATCGCCCTCCGGACGGGCACGAACTTCATGCGCGATCCCGCCGGCCGCTTCCGCTACACCTACGGCATCAATCCGAACACGGCGCAGGTCGACAGCTTCAACATCTTCAACTTCTACAAGGAACAGACCGGCAAGGACATCTTCACGAACGGCGCGATCAACTCGGCGAACGCCAGCGTGAGCGGCGGGACCGACGCGATCCGCTACTTCGCCTCTGCCGACTACGGCACGAACCACGGCATCGTGGACTACAACTGGGAGAACAGCGCGGGTTCGCGGCTCAACCTCTCCCTCGTGCCGAGCACCAAGTGGAAGCTCGACACCTACCTGAACTTCGCGAAGAACGAGACGCGCTTCGCGCAGGCGGCCGACGGCTTCGGCATCTGGGACATGATGGTCTGGAGCTCGCCGTCGCTGCTCAATACGACGACCAAGGGCTTCCGCTACGCGAACCCCGACGTCGCCGGCTCGATCGATTCGCGCTCGACGGTCGGACGCTTCACCGGCGGCGCGGACCTGCGCTACCAGCCGACCGGGTGGCTCACCGGCCAGCTCAAGGTCGGCTACGACAACGGGCAGACGACGAACCAGATCCTCTTCCCGCGCGTCCCCGCGGGCGAGGTCAACTTCTTCGGCGCGCGATCGGGCGGCGAGAAGACCCTCGAGGCAGTGTCGACGATCTTCAACACGCTCGACCTGTCCGCCACCGCCAAGAAGGAGATCCGCAGCATCAGCACGTCCACCTCGTTCGGGACGCAGTACTACCAGAAGCAGATCAACGTCATCAGCGCGGTGGGCTCGAACTTCCCGACGCCGGACATCACGACGATCGGCGGCGCGGCGTCCAGCACCTCGGGTGAGACCTTCGTCCAGAACAAGACGCTCGGGGTGTACGGCCAGGAGGTGCTCGGCTTCCGCAACCGGCTCTTCCTCACCGCCGCCCTGCGCGGCGACGCCAACAGCGCCTTCGGCCAGAACTTCAAGGCCGCCTACTACCCGAAGCTGAGCGCGTCGTGGGTCGTGAACGAGGAGCCGTTCTTCGACCGCTTCTCGAACCGCATCAACACGCTGAAGCTGCGCGGCGCCTGGGGGCAGGCGGGCCAGCAGCCCGACGTCTTCGCCGCGTTGCGGCTGTACGCGCCGCAGACCGGACCAGGAGGCGTGCCGGTCGTCACGCCGAGCTCGATCGGCAACCCGGAGCTCAAGCCGGAACGCGGTGAAGAGCTGGAGCTCGGCTTCGACGCCGGCTTCTGGAACGACCGCGTGACGGTGGCCTACACGCACTACACCAAGAACACCAGCGACGCGATCGTCCTCGCGCCGAATCGTCCCTCCACCGGCTTCCCGGGGTCCACCGTCCGTAACCTCGGCAAGGTGAAGAACTGGGGCAACGAGCTGGGCGTGAACGTCGTCATGCTCTCCCGCCAGAAGTTCGGCTGGGACCTCAACGTGAACTATGCGACGGCCGACAACCGCGTGCTCGACCTCGGTGGCGTGTCCCTCCAGAACGCGCGCGTCGGCTATCCGGTCGGCGCCATCTTCTTCAACCGGATCGCGAACGCGGAGTTCAACGCGAGCGGCCAGCTGGTGAACGTGCTGTGCGAGAGCGACGCCGGACAGCCGCCACAGTCGTGCAGCACGGCGCCGCAGGTGTACTGGGGCAACTCCACCCCGCGCTGGTGGGGGAGCGTGAACAACTCCTTCACGCTGTTCGAGAAGCTGCGCCTCGGGGCGAACGTCGACTTCCAGGGCGGCTTCAATCAGGTGGACGGCGACATCGCCTTCGGCCACACGACCTTCCAGAACAGTGCGAAGGACTACGCGGCGCCCGATCCGGTCTTCGCCGCCTACCAGACGGTCATCCCCCGGCTCGGCCTCGGCTTCTTCAACGCCGGCTTCGCCAAGCTCCGCGAGCTGAGCGCCAACTACGCCCTGCCGAACGCCATCGCGGCCCGGGCCGGCGCGCAGAGCGCGTCCGTCACCGGCGCCTGGCGCAACGTGATGACCCTCTGGCAGGCGCAGCACGACATCTGGGGCACCAAGATCTTCGACTCCGAGACGCGCGTCCCGGGCAGCTCGGAGCTGGGCTTCACCTATCAGACCGTCATTCCGCCGACGTCGCAGATCGTGCTCACCGTTCGCATGACGTACTGAGGCGACGATGACCGACCATCCGACGCTCGGTACCCACCTTCGAGAGACAGCCCCAATGACCATTCGTCTTGCTCGCGCCCGTCGTGCGCGGTCAGTCCAGGCCGGTCTCGTGCTGGTGCTGGCGCAGCTCCTCACCGCCTGTTCGGGGGTGCTCGACGTCTCGCTCCCCGGCAACGTGAACGCGTCCGCGCTCGATCAGCCCACACTGGCCGCCACCATCGTCGACGGCGCGCAGGCCGACTTCGAGTGCGCCTTCACGCAGTACGTCGAGAGCACCGCGCTCTGGTCGAACGAAGTGCTGAACGCCTCGGGCGGCGCCGAGGTGGTCGGGTGGAGCGCCCGCTTCACCCGACCCGAGGCCGGCACGACCCAGTGCCCGACGGCCACCTCCAACCGCGGTTCGTTCACCCCCTACCTCCCGCTGCAGATCGCGCGCGGCCAGGCGGAGCTCGCGCTCGACAAGCTGAACGGGTTCACCGACGCTCAGGTCAGCGGACGTACCCTCCTCATCGCACGGTCGGCGTTCTACAGCGGCTATGCGCACATGCTGCTGTCGGAAGGCTACTGCCAGCTCGCCGTCGACGACGGGCCACTCCTCACGCCGGCGCAGGGGCTGGCGATCGCGGAGACGAAGTTCACCACGGCCATCGCCGCCGCGACGACCGTGAACAACTCCGCCATCCTCAACGCGGCCCGCGTGGCCCGGGCACGCGTGCGGATCGCGCTCGGCAACAAGACGGGCGCCGACGCCGACGCGAAGCTGGTGCCGGCCAGCTTCCGCTACGACGCCACCTACGCGGCGACGCCGGTGCGGCGCCGCAACACGACGATGGAAGACATCAACCTCAAGTTCCATCTCTCCGTGGCGCCGGCGTATCGCGGCCTCACCTTCGGCGGGGTGGCCGATCCGCGGGTGATCGCCACCGACGCCAAGCGGGTCGGCATCGACGCGGTGACCCCTGAATGGATCCAGGGCAAGTACACCGCGCCGGAATCGCCGCTGCCGCTGGCGACCTGGGACGAAGCGCAGCTCATCATCGCCGAAGCCGAAGGCGGGCAGGCCGCGGTCGACGCCATCAACCGGATCCACACGCGGTACAACCTTCCCGCCTACGCCGGCGGGACGGATGCGCAGATCCTGGCGCAGATCATCGAGGAGCGCCGCCGCAGCCTCTGGCTCGATGGTCACCAGATCAACGACCACCTCCGGTTCAACATCCCCTTCGCCACCGGTGTCGACCAGAAGGGCGTTCGCTACAACAACGAGACCTGCATCCCGCTGCCGCTGTCCGAGCTGACCGGCCGCACCTGATACCGCCGCACGAGAGGCGTCGGCATCCCCATCGGGCGGGGATGCCGACGTCGTCGTTCTCGTCAGCTCATCCCACGTTCTCGGAGAATCGGTCCGTGCGTCGTCGTGGTCGCAGTCTCATGCAAGGGGTCCTGCTCGCCGCGGCCTCCGTCGTGTGCCTCGGACGCGCGGGAGCGGGGCAGTCCACCACGGCGTCGTTCAAGCAGCTCGCGAAGGCATCGCTCTCCCAGATCGACGGCACGCTCCGCGCGCCGGGCCTCAAGGACGAGGTGGAGGTCCTGCGCGACCGATGGGGGGTGCCGCACATCTACGCGAAGAACATGGACGACCTGTTCTTCGCGCAGGGATACGTCCAGGCCCAGGATCGACTCTGGCAGATGGAGATGTGGCGGCGGATCGGCGACGGCACCCTCGCCGAGGTGATGGGGCCCTCCGCGGTGGAGCGTGACCGGCAGGCGCGCCTGCTGATGTACCGCGGCGCCTTCGACGACGCGGAGTACGGCAGCTACCATCCCGAGGGGAAGCGCATCCTGGAGGCATTCGTCCGCGGCGTGAACGCGTACATCGCCCAGAGCGCGAACAACCTGCCCGTCGAGTTCAAGCTGACCGGCATCAAGCCGCAGCGCTGGACCTCGCGCACGCCGCTGCTCCGCCGCACGACCTTCGGCGCGGCCGCGGCCGAGCTGCGTCTCGCGCGGCAGGTGGCCGAGCTGGGGATCGACGAGTGGAACCGGCGCAATCGCCCGACACCATACCGGGTGCTGACCGTTCCGAACGGGCTCAAGCTCGAGGCCATCACGCCGACGGTCGTCGCCGCCGCCGGCGGTGAGCCCGATCGTCTGGCCCAACGCGGTGGCCTGCCACGGCCGGCGATGCTTCCGCAATACCAGTCGTGGCCGTCGTCGCAGACCAGCGAGAACGACGGCGCCTTCGAGGATTCACCGGGCAGCAACAACTGGGTGATCAACGGCAGCAAGTCGGCGTCCGGAAAGGTGCTGCTCGCGGGCGACCCGCACCGGCAGGTCACCAACCCATCGCTGCGGTATCTCGTCCATCTCAACGCACCCGGCTGGAGCGTCACCGGGGCGACGGAACCGATGCTCCCCGGCGTGCTGTTCGGCCACAACGATCACATCGGGTGGGCGCTCACCATCGTCGGCACCGATCAGGGCGACGTCTTCGTCAACGAGGTCAATCCGGCGAATCGGAACCAGATCCGCTGGAAGGGCGCCTGGGAGAACCTGCGCGTCGTGCGCGACACGATTCGGGTCAAGGATGCGGTGCCGCGCATCGTGGAGCTGAAGTTCAGCCGCCACGGTCCGGTGTTCTACGAGGACACGGTCAATCACCTCAACTACGCGTACCGTGCCGTCGACAACGAGCCCGGCTCCGCGGGCTACCTCGCCGGGCTCATGCTCGATCAGGTGGGGAACTGCCGCGACTTCCTCACCGAAGTGCTGAGGCGCTTCAAGGCACCCACCGAGAACATGGTGTGCGGAGACGACGGCGGAAACATCTCGTGGATGGCGGCGGCGCTGTCGCCGAAGCGCTCCGGCGGGTGGGATGGCCGTCTGCCGGTGCCGGGCACCGGCGCCTATGAGTGGGCCGGCTTCCGCGACGATCTCCCGCGCGAGTACAATCCGGCGCGCGGCTTCATCAACACGGCGAACCACGACATCCATCCACCCGGATTCGATCCGCCGCTCTTCTTCAAGACCGGCGACTTCCCGCGCTACGAGCGGATCTACCAGCTCCTCTCGGCCGGCAACAACTTCACGGTCGAGGACTTCGAGCGGATGCAGCACGACACCTATTGGGCCGCCGCCGCGCCGCGGCAGGAGCTGCTCGCGGGGTGGACCGGAGCGACCCCCCAGCTGGAGACGGCGCGCGCGCTCGTCGCGGGGTGGGATCGGTTCTACGAGAAGCCCAGCGTGGCCGCGTCGGTGTACGACGTGTGGAACCGGCGGCTCGTCGCGAATCGCGTGACGGCGACCATGCCGAAAGCGACGCGGGACTCGTTAGCGCAGCAATCGCTGCGGGAAGCGCTCGACAGCCTCTCGACGACGTATCACACGTCGTGGATGCTGGTGAACTGGGGCAAGATCAATCGCAGCGAGTTCCCGCACCAGTTCGTGCAGGCATACGACATCCCGACGGTCGAGCGGCGAGGGGGCGCCGGCACGGTGGCGGCCTTCGGGGCCACCATCCGGCAGATCACCGATTTCTCCAACTACGACAACTCGGTGCAGATGAACACGCCGGGCCAGTCGGGCCAGCCGGGAAGCCCCTACTACGACAACCTCGCGCGCTCCTCGGGCGACGCACAGTACTTCCCGCAGACCTGGACACGCCCGGCCGTCGAGAGTGTCGCGGCGCATCGGCTCAAGCTGGTACCGGGGATGTGACCGGGGCGCTTCGCTCATAAGCGCCGACGGGGCGGCCAGCTTTGCTGGCCGCCCCGTCGAAGCGCCCCGTGGTTTCACGCGTGGATCATCCGCCCCAACGAATCCAGCGCCGCCTCGGCGATCGCCTCGGACAGCGTCGGATGCGCGTGGATCGCCAGATCCACCTCCTCCACCGTGTACTCATTGGTGCGCGCTAACACGAGCTCGTGGATCATCTCCGTGGCGTGCGCGCCCACGATGTGCGCGCCGAGAATCTCGCCGTACTTGCCGCCGCGGATGATCTTCACGAAGCCCTCGGTCTCGCCGGACGTGCGCGCGCGGCCATTCGCCGAGAAGGGAAACTTGCCGACCTTGTACTCGAGCTTCTTGTCCTTGCACTGCTGCTCGGTGAGGCCCACGGAGGCGACCTCCGGATGGCAGTAGGTCGCGCCCGGCACGTTCGTGTAGTCCAACACCTGCGCGTGGTGGCCGGCGATCACCTCGGCCACGATCATCCCCTCGCGCTCGCCCTTGTGGGCGAGCATCGGCGGGCCGGCCACGTCGCCGATGGCGTAGAGCCCCTTCACGCTGGTCTCCATCCGCTCGTTGATCTTGATGAAGCCGCGGTCGGTGAGCTGTACCCCCTGCTCCTTGAGCCCGATCTCTTCGACGTTCGGCGCGCGGCCGGCGGCGACGAGCACGACGTCGGACTTGACCTCCTTCTTCTCGCCGCCCGCCTCGATCGTCATCGACACCGAGTCCTTCGCCACCTTCACGTTGGAGATCTTCGCGCTCGTGAGCACGTCGATCTTCCGCTTCTTGAAGGCGCGCTCGACTTCCTTGGAGCAGTCGGCATCCTCGACGGGAAGGATGGTCGGCATGACCTCCACGAGCGTCACCTGCGAGCCGAACGCCGCGAACACGTCGGCGAACTCGCAGCCGACCGCGCCGGCGCCGACGATCGTGATCGACTTCGGCGCCTTCTCGAGAATGAGCGCTTCGTCCGACGAGATCACGTTCTTCTTGTTCAGCTCGAGCCCGATCTGCGGCAGCCCCTTCACCCGTGAGCCGGTGGAGATGACGACCGCTTTCCTGGCGTCGTGCTTCTCCTCCTTGCCGTCCGCCGTCTTCACCGTGACCGCGTTCTTGCCGGCCAGCTTCGCCGTGCCCTTGATCCAGGTGATCTTGTTCTTCTTGAACAGGAACTCCACGCCTTTGGAGTTTTGCGTGCTGACGGCACGAGACCGTTTCATCGCTACCCCGAAGTCGTACTTCACCTCACCAGGCGTCACTCCGAATTCAACCGCCTTCTTCATCTTCTCCCCGTAGGCGGCCGCCTCGAGCAGCGCCTTGGCGGGGATGCATCCCCAGAGCACGCAGGTGCCGCCGAGTCCCTCGCGCTCGATGACCGCGGTGTTGAGGCCGAGCTGGGCGGCGCGGATCGCGCCCACGTACCCGGCGGGTCCGCCGCCGAGGAAGATCACGTCGAACGAAGCCATGATGGCGATGCGTGCGGGTTAGTAGACGAGCATGAGGGGGTTCTCCACCAGGCGGCGCAGCGTCTGGAGGAACTTCGCGCCGACGGCGCCGTCGATGATCCGGTGATCGCAGCTCATCGTGAGGCGGACGCGCTTGCGCACGACCGGCTCCCCGTCGACGACGACGAGCTTGTCCTCGCCGGTGCCGATGGCGATGATCCCCGCCTCGGGCGGGTTGATGATCGCCGTGAACTGATCGATGCCGAACATGCCGAGGTTGCTCACCGAGAAGGTCGAGCCGGTGAACTCCTCGGGCTTGAGCTTGCGATCCCGCGCCCGCTTGGCCAGCTCCTTGGCGTCGCGCGAGATCTCGCTGAGACGCTTGCGGTCGGCGTCCCAGATCACCGGCACGATCAGCCCGTCGTCGGTCGCGACGGCCATGCCGAGGTGCACGCGATTGAAGTAGCGGATGTGATCGCCCAGCCAGTGGGCGTTGACCTCGGGATGCTGCGAGAGCGCGACGGCGATCGCCTTCAGCAGCACGTCGTTCACCGACACCTTGAACTCGTCGCCCAGCTCGGCCATCGCGCCGCGCATCTCCATGACGCGCGTGAGATCCAGCTCGGTCGTGAGGTAGAAGGTCGGGATCGGGCCGATCGACTCGCCGAGTCGCTTGGCGATGATCTTCCGGATCTGGGTGAGCGGGACGTCGTTGAAGTCGGTCTGACGGTCTGACGGTCTGACGGTCTGACTGCTTGCCACGGGAGCAGCCGTCGTCCCTGCCGCGGCAGCCGCCTCGATATCGCGCTTGATGATGCGGCCACCAGGGCCGGAGCCCTGGACATTGCCCAGGCTCACCCCGCGCTCGCTCGCCAGACGACGCGCGAGCGGCGAC
>JABFYH010000120.1 GCA_013361335.1 Gemmatimonadaceae bacterium
CCTGCGAACGATGACGCCGGCTGTCCGCGACGTGCTGCTCAATCGCGAAGTGATCGCGGTCGATCAGGACGCGGCCGGGACGCAAGGCACGCGGGCATGGGCGGCCGGCGACCAGGAGATCTGGACCCGCCCGCTGGCCGGCGGTGATCGGGCGGTCGCGCTGTTCAACCGTGCGGCGGTGGCCGCCGAGGTCGTGATCCCGTGGGACGCGCTCCGCGTCGATCCGCAGGGCGGCGCCGCGCGCGATCTCTGGGCGCATCGCGACGTCGCTGCCACGTCTCTGCTCCAGCCCATGCGTATTCCGGCGCACGGAGTGATCATGCTCCGGCTGCACCGCTGACACCCAGAAGCTCGTACTCCTTCAGGATCTCCTAGGCGTCGAAGCCCTGCGCATGGCGGAGTGCACCGAGCTCCCTCGCTTTCCCGATCACCGGAGTGTCCGCGCTCACCTCCGCGGCCGGATCTTCCAAGTAGTCCGCGATGCCATCGATCAGGAGGGGCACATGGTCGAGAAGCTCTTCCGTCGGGAACACTCGGTTCGGATCGATCGCGACGCGAGAGGCGATGCGGTCGAGCCAGTGGTGCGTCCGCTCGCTCTTCGAGTCACGGAGCCGCTCCGCGAGCGCACCGGCCAGGCGACACTCTCGGGCAGTTTGACTCACCATTGCTCATTCCTCCGAACGGCAGTGCAGTGCAGCGCGGCGAACGCTCCCATGCGTCATCTCAGCCGGAGGAAATCGGCTCCGCGTACTCTGGAGCGCGTCCACAGCGGTCGTCGTCGCACCGGAGAAATGGGACGATGCGAAGTCTGCGGAGCGCGACTGCGACAACCGGTACGGCACCAAACCTGCCTTCCCGCCTGCGCGAAATGATCGCGCCTCGTGACTGGCACGGGTCGCGAGACGCCAGCGCACAGTGACCGTCACGGGACGGAGGGATGGGGGAATGGGAGACGTCACAGGGACGCGCGGAGTCGGCGCGGCCGCACTCGCCGTTGCGCAGCAAGCCGACACCGCCCTCGGCACAGCCTGGGGACACAGCAATCGCCGGGAGTTTCTCCGGCTCGCCGCCGCCGGCGCCGCGGCGCTCGGCCTCACGACGACGATGACCGGATGCGTCGTCGCGGCGGCGGGCACGAAGAAGCTGGACTTCCGCGACGATTTCGGGATTCTGAACTTCGCCTACGCGCTGGAGACGCTCGAGGCACGTTTCTACGAGAAGGTCGTGGCGGCGCCGCCGCGAGACTTGCGTCCCGGTGAGCTTCAGATCCTGCGCGACATCGGGGACCATGAGAAGGCGCACGCCCGCTTTCTCAAGCGATCCCTCCAGATCCTGAGGGTCGAGGTGCCGATGTCCGTCTGGCCGGGCATCGACTTCGCGAGCCGTCAGAGCGTGCTCACCGCGGCGCGCAACTTCGAGGATCTCGGAGTCGCCGGGTACAACGGCGCAGGGACGAGGCTGCGGCTCGCCGAGTTCCTCACCATCGCCGGCAAGATCGTCTCCGTGGAAGCACGTCACGCCGCCGCGCTGCGCGACCTGCTCAACCCCGGCTCCCGGGATTTCGCCGGCGACGACGTCGTCGACGCAAACGGGATGGATCGTGCGCTCGAGCCGGGCGAAGTCCTCGCTCAGGCGCAGAAATACTTCGCCGAACCCTATCGCGCCGTGGGGCTCTGAGACCTCTCATGCATACCGATTACAACGAACCCAAGCGACTGCTCGCCGCGGATCCGGCGATCGCCGAGCGCCTGTCGACACGCCAGGCCGAGATCGACGCGGGCGCCTCCACGAACAGTGCGACGCGCGCTGGCCTGATGATGGGCGGCGCAGTCCTCGCGACCGCCGCGCTGGCGACCGACGTGTTTGGCCAGAGCAGCAACCTGCCCGGCATCGTCGTCGACGTGCTCAACTTCGCACTCACGCTCGAGCACCTCGAGGCCGAGTTCTACGTGCGAGGCGTCGGCACCGCGGGACTCCTTCCGGAGGAGATGCGCGGTCCTTTCGACCAGATCCGGAAGCACGAGGTGGCACACGTCGCCTTCCTGCAGAGCGTGTTGGGCTCCCGCGCCATTACCAAGCCGACGTTCGATTTCACGGCCGGCGCCGGCGGCGGCAACGGGCCGTTCGCCGACGTCTTCCGCAACGCACGGACCTTTGCCGCGGTCGCCCAGGCGTTCGAGGACACGGGGGTCCGCGCATACAAGGGACAGGCCGCGAATCTGATGGGGCACGACGACGTGCTGCGTGCGGCGCTCCGTATCCACTCCGTCGAAGCGCGACACGCGTCGCAAGTACGACGCATGCGCGGCCAGAAGGGATGGATCACGCAGAGCGAGCCGGGCAATCTGCCGGCGGCCGCCACCGGAAGCTACAAGGGCGAGAGCAACAAGTTCCAGTTCATCCTCGGCCAGCCGGACAGCAACGCGCAGGCGCAGACCGAGGCGTTCGACGAGACGCTGACAAAGGGGCAGGTGCTGGAGATCGTGCGGCCCTTCATCGCAGGAGGCATGTGATGCCACGCTTCATTCGAACCGCCCTCGCGACGGTCGTCATGCTGGCCGGCACCCGATCCCTCGGTGCGCAGGCGCTCGGTCCGCAGCGTCAGTTTCTCGCCATCGAGCCGTACTACGAGCGCACTACACTGGACGTCGGCGAGAACGTGGCCAAGCGCAACCTCAACGGCTACGGCGCCCGGCTCTGGATCAATCTCGAGCCGTTTCACCTCATTCCGCACGGCTCCATTGCGCTGTACGGCACGTGGAGCCCGAAGCAGAGCGACGCGGGTGTCGGCAACCTCTCCACCCGGATGCTGGGCGCGGAGTACGACCAGTTCTTCGTCGGACGCCCGCTTGGTGGGATCATCGATCCGTTCCTCAGCGTCGGCTACAGCCGGTACAAGATCAGGTCGTACTCCACCGCCGGCGCCCTGCTCTCCAAGACATCCTACAACGGACTGCCGGTCGGCGGCGGCATCCGCATCCCGATGCCGAATCGCTTCGAGCTTCGCGTCGACGCGAAAGACCTGATCCTGTTCAACACGCCGTCCGGCACGGCCGGCGCGAAACGCACCACCAACAATCTGCTGCTTCAGGGGGG
>JABFYH010000186.1 GCA_013361335.1 Gemmatimonadaceae bacterium
CGCCCTGCTGCGCGCCCTCACCACGCAGGGCACGGCGATCTCCGCCCTCGCTCCCCTCTCCACGGTCGCGCTCCGGCGCATGGCGCCGCAGGCCGGCCTGACCGCCGCGGGCAGTGGCCGCGCCGTGGGTGGGGCCGCCACCCCGACGATCGCGCGGGAGCTGGCCGCGGAGCTGACCGCCGAGCTGGCGAGCTGCCGCCGTGCGGTCGCGGCGATGGATGCCGAGCGCCTGCATCAGACGCTGATGCGCGTCGCGCTCGAGCGCGGCCCGCTGACCTTCCTCGAGGAGATCGCGTCGCCGTTGTGCGGCTGGGTCGGCGACGAATGGAGCCGGAACCGGCTCACCGAAGCGCAGGAGCACACGGCGTCCGAGGTCCTCCGGCGGGTCCTCGGCTTCATGCTCCAGACGCTGCGCCGCGAGCGCCGCGAGCAACACGTGGTGCTCACGACGCTCGCCGGCGAGCGACACGAGTTCGGCGCGATGATGGCCGGCATCATCGCGGCGACCGACGGGTGGAGCTTTCACTACCTCGGTCCCGACCTCCCGGCGTCGGCGATCGGCGCGGCGGTCAAGCGCATCGACGCCGACCTCGTCGCGTTGAGCATCGTCGCGCCGCAGGTGCCGTCGCAGCCGGCGCGGGAGCTGATCGCTCTCCGACGCGCCGTGGGACGGAAGGTGGACATCGTGGTCGGCGGGCCGTCGTCGCCCATTGTGGACGACGTGCTGGGAGAGGTGCGGGCGACGCGACTGGACACCCTGCGCGAGTGGCGCGAGCTGCTCGCGCAACGCCGAGGCGAGATGGCGGACGGGTCGCGATGAAGGGTGCCGGGGCGCACGCCGTCGTGATCGGTGCGGGGTTCGGCGGCATCGCCGCCGCGCTGCGGCTTCGCGCGCGGGGCTATCGCGTCACGCTCTGCGAGGCACTCGATCAGCCGGGCGGACGGGCGCGGGTCTTCCGGCAGGACGGGTTCACCTTCGACGCCGGCCCGACGGTCATCACGGCGCCGCATCTGTTCCAGGAGCTGTTCGCCCTCTTCGGCCAGCGGCTCGAGGACCACGTCGAGCTGATGCCGGTCGACCCGTTCTACCGGATCCAGTTCCATACCGGTGAGACCTTCGACTTCGTCGGCGACGAGGACCGGCTGCTGGAGCAGATCCGCCGCTTCAACCCGGCCGACGTCGACGGGTATCGCGCGCTGGTGGAGAAGGTGAAGCGGATCTTCGCCGTCGGGTACGAGCAGCTGGCGGATCAGCCGTTCGACCGGGCCTCGACGATGCTTCGCGTGCTGCCGGCGATGGCCCGCCTCGAGAGCTACCGCACCGTGCATGGCCTGGTGGCGCGGCACATCCGGGACGAGCGGCTGCGGCAGGTGTTCAGCTTCGAGCCCCTGCTCGTCGGTGGGAATCCCTTTCGCACGACGTCCATCTATCTGCTCATCCACTGGCTCGAGCGGCGGTGGGGCGTCCACTACGCGCGCGGGGGGACCGGCGCGCTCGTGCGAGCGCTCGTGCAGCTCGCGGAGGAGTGGGGTGTGGAGGTCCGCCTGCGGACGCCGGTCGAGCGGATCGTCGTCGAGCACGGTCGCGCCACCGGCGTGGTGGTCGGTGACAGCGCGACGTCACGGACGATCGCGGCCGACGTCGTCGTCGCCAACGCGGACCCCACGACGGTGTACCGCACGATGATCCCACCGCGGGAGCGGCCGCTGGCCACCCGGCGGCCGGTGCGGCAGTCGATGGGGCTGTTCGTCGGGTACTTCGGGGCGGCCAGGCAGTATCCGACGATCGCGCATCACACGATCCTCCTCGGCCCACGCTACCGGGGATTGCTCGACGACATCTTCCGTCGTCGAGTGCTGGCGGAGGACCATTCGCTCTACGTGCATGCGCCGACGCGGAGCGATCCGTCGATGGCGCCGGCGGGACACGACGCATTCTACGTGCTGTCACCGGTGCCGAACCTGCGCTCCGGAGTGCGGTGGGAGCAGGAGGGCGGCCCATACTTCGAGCGCCTGCTCGAGACGATGGAGCAGCGGCTGCTGCCGGGTCTGCGCTCGGCGCTCGTGAGCTCGCGGATCATGACGCCGGCGGATTTCGCGTCCACGCTGCGCAGTGCCGATGGCGCGGCCTTCGGACCCGAGCCGACGCTGACGCAGTCCGCGTACTTCCGCTATCACAACCGGTCGAGCATCCAGGGACTCTTCTTCGTCGGCGCAGGCACGCATCCCGGCGCCGGGGTGCCGGGTGTGCTGTCGTCGGCGAAGGTGCTCGAGCGTTCGCTGTAGGCGGAGCCGGGATGCTTGCGGTCGTCGTCTCGACGCTCGTCGTCTGGCAGAGCGCCGCTCTGGTGCTGCTGGGGATTCGGCTCTGGCCTGGCCGCACGCGGCGCCCGCCGGCGCCGCCGCATCCCGGGGAGATCGTCGATACCACGGTCTCGGTGATCGTGACGACGCTCAACGAGGCCGAGCGGTTGTCGCCCTGCCTGGCCGGTCTGCGCGCGCAGGGGCGGCCGCTGCTCGAGGTGCTCGTCGTCGACAGCCGCTCGACCGACGGGACTCGCGCCCTCGTCGAGGCCGCAGCCGTGCTCGACCCGCGCATCCGGCTCCTCACCGACGACCCGCTGCCTCCCGGGTGGGTCGGCAAGGTGTGGGCGCTCGAGCATGGATTGCGCGCCGCGCAGGGTGAGTGGGTGCTCGGCATCGACGCCGACACCGAGCCGCGGCCCGGGCTGGTGGCTGGAGCGGTCTCGGCGGCGCGGGACGCGGGATGCGCCGTCGCCTCGTTCTCGCCGATGTTCGCCGCGCAGACCGGGTGGGAGCAGCTCATCCAGCCGGCGCTTCTGCTCACGCTCGTCTATCGCGGCGGCGCGGTGGGGGCCGATGCCGATCCCGAGCGCGTGCTCGCGAACGGCCAGTGCTTTCTGGCGCGTCGCGATGTGCTGCGGCGACACGGCGGCTACGCGGCCGCCCGCGCATCGTTCGCCGACGACGTGACGCTGGCGCGTCATCTCGCGCGCCGAGGGGAGCGAGTGGGATTTCTCGACGGCTCGCGGCTGTATCGCGTGCGGTCGTATCGATCGGCGCGCGAGATGTGGCGCGAGTGGGGTCGCTCGCTCGACCTGCGTCAGGCGACGAGCGGGGCCCGGCAATGGGGCGACGTCGCGTATCTGATCGCCGTGCAGGGGCTGCCGCTGCTCGTGCTGCTCACCCTCGCGATCGCGGCGCGGACGGGTGAGCTCTCGCGCGCGGCGCGGCTGCTGGCGGTGGTGAACGGCGCGCTGCTCGCCGTCCACCTGCTGCTTCTGCGGCCGCTGTCGCGGTCGTACGAGCGGGCCGGCCCGACGTTCTGGATGTCGTGGCTCGCCGATCCGATGGCAGTCGCGCGCATCGTGCTCTCGACGGTGCGGCGGCGGCGGCAGTGGCGGGGACGGCGCTACTGAATCGAGGTCGACTCGGCGCGTCGGGTCCCGGCCGCCCGCGCGACCACTTGCCTGATCTCGTCGGCGCTGGCGACCGACCGGTCGTAGTCGCTCGTGCCGGTCTTCGAGAGACTCACTCCGCGACGACGATGCGCCATCGCGCTCTCGACTCGCGCCGCGCCGCGCACATGCACCTCCTTCACCCGCGACACGGCGACGACATCGCCGACGTTCGACGCCGTGATCGATCCGCCCGCCATCACGATCATGCGCTCCCCGACGCGTTCCACCATCTTCCCGATCGCGGCCGCGCCTTCCGACGCGGTGGCGGCGCCACCGGACGTCAGCACGCGATCGACGCCGAGCTCCAGCAGGGAGTCCAGCGCCGAGCTCTGGTCGCGCACGAAGTCGAAGGCCCGATGAAAGGTCACGGACATCGGCCGCGCGAGCGCGAGCAGCGACGTCATCGCCGGGACATCGACGTCGCCCGCCGCCGTCAGCGCGCCGATCGCGATGCCGTCGACGCCGAGCATCTTCATCTGCTCGATGTCGCGACGCATCACCTCCAGCTCGTCCTCCGTATACAGGAAGTCGCCGGGACGCGGGCGGACGAGCACGAACAGCGGGATGTCGATCCGGTCCCACACCGCGCCGATCAGTCCGGCGCTCGGTGTGACACCGCCCTGCAGGAGCTCGCCGCACAGCTCGATGCGGCCGGCGCCACCACGCTCGGCTTCCAGGGCGCCGTCGATCGCATCGACGCAGGCCTCGACGATCACCCGCGTCCCGCCGACGTCACGGTCCGTCAGCTTCCCTGCTTCGGCGGATGCCAGTCCTCGCGCGCCACCGCCGGCTGGAACTTGTCGAGCCCCTTGCCCGGATAGTCGATCGTCTTCCCCTGCTCCGCGCTCTGGTACGCCGTCATCAGCATGTGCACGACGTCGAGGCCATCGTCCATCGTGAGCAGCGGCGTCTCCTTGCCGAGGAAGCAGCGCACGAAGTGGCGGTCCTCCGCCTCGTACCCGTACGCGACCGCCTCGCTCGCCACGACGGGCATGAGGCCCATCTCGGCGTTCTGCTTCTCCACGAGATCCTCGCCCGTCTTCCCCTTCACCTCGCGGCTGAAGAAGAGCCGCAGGCCGGCGTCGAGCGAGTTCCACTGCATCGAGTACTCGGGGCCGAGCAGCTCGGCCGAGAGGCGGAGACCGGCGCCGACGAAGCTCCACGACGTGGACGCCTCGCCGATCACGGTGTAGCCGTCCTTCGTCTCGAACTCGATCACCAGGCTCGCGAAGTCCTCGCTCGGATGCTTCGTGTAGTCGACCTCCTTGCCGTGCATCTTCGCGAGCTGCCTGGCGTACGCGGGCCGGCTCCACTTCAGGCTCGCGATGTGCGCGGTCACCTTCTTCGGCTGCACGTTCGCGAGCGGCTCGCCCGGCTTCGTGAGCAGATGCCGCACGACGAGCGCCGAATGGCACATCATGTCGCTCAGCACGCCGCCGCCCTGCAACGGTCCCCGCCAGAACCATGGCATGTGCGGTCCGGCGTGCTCCTCGGCCGCGCGCGCGAGATAGGGACGGCCCGTGGTGGAGGCACCGCGGGCCCAGATCAGATTGCGGCCGGTCTCCACCTGCGGCGCGAAGACCTGGTTCTCCAGGTAGCCGTGCATGAGCCCCGCCTTCTTCACGAGCCGCAGCACTTCCTTCGCTTCGGCCACGTTCCGCGCGAGGGGCTTCTCGCTCGCGATCCCCTTCAGGGTGCCCTTGCCCTTCACGACGGCGTCGCAGAGCTCCTCGACGTTCTCGATGCGGGCGTGATTGGGGCCGGTGAGCCAGATCGCGTCGATGGCCGGATCCTTCACCATGTCGGTGATGGACTTGTACGGCTTCGCGGCGCCGACGTCGAGCTGGCGTGCATACTCGGCCGCGCTCGCGGCGTTCTTGCCATTCGGGCTCCAGACGCCGAGGACGTCGCCGTCGCGCACGCCCTTCCAGCCGAGCATGTGGAAGCGTGCGTTGAAGCCGCTGCCGATGAATCCGACTCCGAGTCTCCTGTCGCTCATGCCTTGCGGCTCCTGGCCAGGGATGCGTCGTACTCCTCGTAGCTCACGCCCAACTTCGCCGTGGCCTCGGGGGGACAGCCGTCCCAGTTGGGGTTGAACACGTTGCCGACGTACTGCAGGTCCTTCCAGCCCATCGCGCTCGAGAAGAACGCGGAGCCGACGTTGGAGCGGAAGCGGGTGAACCAGGCGACGCCGGGCGCATAGGCCGGCTTCGCCGTCCTGGGGTAGGCGATGTCGTCGAGCACCGAGGTCCGCTGCTCGCTCGTGGCGTGGTAGAAGTCCTTGTCGAAGCGCCGGCGCATCTCGTTGTCGAGCCAGGCGAGGCCACCGCGCATGCTGACGCGCGAGCTCTCGCTCGTGTCGCGCTCGGCGAGCATGAAGTCGATGAACTCGGGCGCCCTGGCGTCGGTGGCGCTGCCGGAGCGCTCGTCGGCCGGGATGATGATGTCCGCCAGCACGCGCACGGTGCGCCACTCGTGCGGCGTGAAGAACTTCGGCTTGTAGGCGGCCGGCTGCGGCTCCTCGTGCAGGCGTGCCACCATGCGCGTGGCGCGCTCGATCGTCGGCACACTCCAATCCATAGCACCGGCGACTGGGATCGCGCCCAGTAATCGGAGGGCGTCGCGGCGGGAGAGGTCGGTCATAGCGCTCGCTCCTTGCGCTGCCGGGTGATGTAGTCGGCGGTGCGCCAGGCGAGGGCGAGGATCGTCCAGGTCGGATTCTTGTCGGCCTGGCTGACGAAGGGGCCGCCGTCGGCGACGAAGACGTTGCGGCAGTCGTGCGACTGGCAGTTGGCGTTCAGCACGGAAGTCTTCGGGTCGGCGCCCATCTGCACGCACCCCAGCTCGTGGATGATCTGTCCGCCGGCGGAGATGCCGTAGCTCTGCTCCTTGCCGGGACGGGGGCTGAAGACCTGTCCACCCATCGCATCGATGAGGTTGTGGAAGGTCTCCTGCATGTGCTTCACCTGGTTGTATTCGGCGTCCGTCCACTTCCAGTGGAAGCGCACGACGGGAATGCCCCACTGGTCGACGACGGTCGGATCGATGTCCATGTACGAGTCGGCGTTGGGGATCATCTCGCCGCGGCCGCTGAAGCCGATCGTCGCGCCGTAGTACTTGCGGTAGTCGTCCTTGAGCGACTGGCCGTAGCCGCCGCCGCCGGGATAGTTGTGGATGCCGCCCATGAAGCCGTAGCTCGGCTGGCCGAGCCCGCCCCAGACCTCGATGTGATAGCCGCGCGGGAAGTCGAGCTTCTTGTTGTCGATCCACCAGGGCATGTAGACGTGCATGCCGCCCACCCCGTCCTCGTTGTGCGGGACGTGGTCGACCATCGCGGGGATGAAGCCGGAGACGTCGGTGCCCGTGGTGTCGGTGAGCCCTTTCCCGACCCAGCCCGACGAGTTGCCGAGCCCCTGGGGGAAGTAGGCGGAGCGGGAGTTGAGCATCAGCCGCGCCGACTCGCACGCGCTCGCGGCGAGGACGATGATCTTCGCGCTGACGTGGCGATCCGTCTTCGTGGCCTTGTCGATGTACGAGACGCCGTCGGCGAGCCCGTTCTTGCCGATCGTCACCTCGCGCGCCATGGCGTTGGTGACGAGGGTGAGACGCCCGGTCTGGAGCGCGGGTCCGATGAGTACGTCGGGGCTGGAGAAGTTCGCCTTCACCGAGCAGCCGCGGTTGCACTGCCCGCAGTAGTGGCAGGCCTGTCGGCCGTTGATCGGCTGGGTGATGATCGAGAGGCGCGAGGGAATGCAGGTGATCCCCAGGCGGTCGCTCGCCTTCTTCACCAGCAGCTCGTAGCAGCGCGGCTTGGGCGGCGGCTGGAAGTTGCCGTCGGGGTGGTTGCGCAGCCCCTCCTTGCTGCCGAAGACGCCGATCAGGTCATCGACGCGATCGTAGTACGGCGCGACGTCGTCGTAGGAGATCGGCCAGTCGTCGCCGAGGCCGTCGCGGCTCTTGCCCTTGAAGTCGTCCGGTCCGAAGCGCAGGGAAATCCTGCCCCAATGATTCGTCCGGCCGCCGAGCATGCGCCCGCGCCACCACATGAACTTGTTGCCGGAGGCGACGGTGTACGGTTCCCCTTCGATGTCCCAGCCGCCATCGCAGGCGTCGAACTCGCCGAAGGGGCGGATGCGCGTGGAGGCGCCACGGCGCGGCGACGCGAAGGACGGGGTGAGCATCTGCGAGTTCTTCGAGGCGTACCACGGTCCGCCCGCCTCGAGCATCACGACCTTCGCACCCGCCTTCGTGAGGGCGTACGCGGCCATCCCGCCGCCCGCCCCGGATCCCACGATGCAGACGTCGTACTCGGTGTCGATCATCGGTCAGAGCGCGAGCTTGGTGAGGTTCGTGAAGGCGACGCGGGCCGTCGTGAGCGGGTCGGTCGGGATGTCGTTCTCGACGTACGCGTGCTTCAGGCCGTGGCCGCGCGCCGTCCTGAGGATGGTGGCGAAGTCGATCGTGCCGGTGCCGACGTCGACGATCTTGCGCTCCGGCGGCGGGCTCGAGTCCTTGAGATGCAGCAGCGGGAAGCGGCCCGGATACTTCGCCATCAGCGCGAGCGGATCGCTGCCGGCCTTCGTCACCCAGTAGACGTCCATCTCGAAGTCGACGAGCGACGGGTCGGTGCGCGTGACGAGCGAGTCGAGGATGGTGCCGCCGCCGCTCGGCGCCGGACCGAACTCGAAGTCGTGGTTGTGATAGCCGAGGCGCATCCCCGCGGACTTCGCCATCTGGGCCATGTGGTTCATCCGGTCGGGAAGCCCCGCGAAGGTCGCGGGGGTGCGCTGCGACGGGTCGAGCCAGGGGATGACGGCCCATTCGTGGCCGATCTCGCGCGCGGCGTCGAGGGTCGCCTTCCACGCGTCGTCGGTCGCCGGCAGCGGGAGGTGCGCCGAGGGCGACCGGAGCCCATTTCGTCGGAGGACGTCACGCACCTGAGCCGGCGTGCGGTTGTAGTAGCCGGCGAACTCCACTTCCTTGTAGCCGATCTCGGCCACGCGAGCGAGGGTGCCGTCGAAGTCGCGCTCCATGATGGAGCGGAGGGTGTAGAGCTGGATGCCGAAGGGCATCGTGGACTGCGGCGCCGCGGCCGCACCGTTTGTCTTCGCGCACGCGAGCCCCGCCGCGCCGAGCGCGCCGAGGCCAAGGGTGCCGAGGAACTCGCGCCTGGTCTGCATGGGCAGAAGCTGTGCGGGCCGGGGCTGCGTCGCTAGTGGGGGCGGGGCTCGGGCGATCGGTCTTCGGCGTGCCAACCGACGGGATTTGCCGTATGTTAGAGACATGGCCACCTCCGCCCCGGCATCGCCGTCCCGACCCTCCGCGCTCGCGGGGTCGCTGATCGGCTCCGAAATCCTCAAGATCGCCGCCGACGTGCGGGCCCTCGTGGCCGGCGGGCGGGACATCTGCAATCTCACCGTCGGCGACTTCTCGCCGGCCGAGTTCCGCATCCCCGAGCGGCTCGAGCAGGGGATCGTCGAGGCGCTCCGGCGCGGCGAGACGAACTATCCGCCCAGCGACGGGATCGTCCCCCTGCGCGAAGCCGTCCGGTCACTCTACGACCGGGAGCTCGGCTTCGCGCCGGAGGTCGGGTCGGTGATCGTGACGGCCGGCTCGCGTCCCGGCATCTACGCCACCTACTGCTCGCTGGTCGACGCCGGCGATCGCGTCGTCTACCCGACGCCGTCGTGGAACAACAACCACTACGTCCACCTCGTCTCCGGCGTGCACGTGCCGGTGCCGTGCGACGCGTCGTCGCGCTTCATGCCGACGCGCGGCGCGCTCGAGCGGGTGATCCGCGGCGCTCGGCTCCTGGCGCTCTGCTCGCCGCAGAATCCCACCGGCACCGCCTTCACCGAGGAGGCGCTGCGCGACATCTGCGAGCTCGTGCTGGAGGAGAACGAGCGTCGCGGCGACGGCGAACGGCCGCTGTACCTGATGTACGATCAGGTGTACTGGACGCTCACCTTCGGCGGTACGCGCCACGTGCACCCGATCGGGGTGTGTCCCGAGGTGGCGCCGTACACCGTCTACGTCGACGGAATCTCCAAGGCGTTGGCCGCGACCGGTGTGCGGGTCGGCTGGGTGGTCGCGCCCCCCGATCTCGCCGGCTCGATGAGCGGCTTCCTCGGCCACGTGGGCGCGTGGGCGCCGAAGGCCGAGCAGGGGGCAGTCGCGGCCTTCCTC
Source organism: Gemmatimonadaceae bacterium (assembly GCA_013361335.1). GTDB lineage: Bacteria > Gemmatimonadota > Gemmatimonadetes > Gemmatimonadales > Gemmatimonadaceae > AG11. The sequence continues at coordinate 9,669 of JABFYH010000186.1, forward strand.
AACGACGCCGCCGCGTTCCATGCGTACCGCGACCAGATCGTCGGCGGGGTGCGCGAACGGCTCGACCTGCTCTTCGCCGGGCTGCAGTCGATGCGCGGAGCCGGGCTGCCGGTGGAGGCGATCGCGCCGGAGGGCGCCATCTACCTGAGCGTGCGGTTCGCGCTGGCCGGACGCGTCTCGCCCGACGGCACGGCGCTCGACAGCGACGAGGCGGTGCGTGCCTACCTGCTGCGCGCGGCTGGGGTGGCCGTCGTCCCCTTCCAGGCGTTCGGGGTACGGGGTGACACCGGCTGGTTCAGGCTCTCCGTCGGCGCGGTGTCGCGGGAGCAGATCACCCGCACGCTGCCGAGGCTGCGCGAGGCCATCGCCGCGGTGTGAGCGCGGCGATGGCACCGGTCGGGAACGACGGGCCGCCGGCGCCACGATCGACGGCGTCGCCGTGGCGTTGGTCCCGCTGGTCGCTCACGCGCCGGTTGCCGATGCTCACGGCCGCGATCGTCGTCATCGTCATCGCGACGTCGCTCATTCTCACCTACAACGCGCTCACGCGCGCACGGATAGAGTCGACGCACGATCAGCTCCGCCGGCAGGCGCGGCAGCTCGTGATCACGAGCGAGCAGAGCATCAAGGCGCGCACGATCCTCTACCGCCAGGTGGCGAACGACAGCGCGGTGCGCGCCGTCCTGCGCGCGGCCACCCGCGGCGCAGTGCCGCGCGGCGGGGATCCGGTTTCGATCATCGCCTCGGTCGCGCTGTTGCGACTGCGCACGACGCCCGACTCGTCGCTCCCGATCGAGCTGTGGACGACCGACGGGCGCCGGGTGCTCCGCGTCGGAAACGAGATCCGCGACGACTCGGTGGGCCGGCTGCGTCCGGAGATGCGCGCGCTGAACGGCAAGCCGGTGACGGAGATTCCGACGGGACGCGCCGGTCCCGACAGCCTCCAGTACGGCGCGTTCTACGTCTCGAGCGGGCGGGTGCTGTTCTGGACGATCGTGCCCATCGTGGACGGCAGGGAGCGCGTGGGCTACCTGGCGCAGCAGCGCGCCTTCGGGAGCACGGCGCAGAACCGCGCCATGGTGCGCGAGCTCCTGGGCAACGACGCCGCGCTCAACCTGCACAACGCGACCGACCAGTTCTGGACCAACTATAGTGGCGAGCCGATTCCGCCGGTGACCGGCGTCGACACGGCAACGGGCAACTTCATCGGGCGGCGGACCGGCGTCGGCAAGGTCATCGTGAGCGAGGCGGCGGTGCCGGGAACGCCGTGGATCTTCTCCCTCGAGGCGCCGGTGGCCTCGGTGATCGCCGAGCCGCAGGCGACGCTGCGCCGACTGGCGGTGATCAACTTGCTCATCGCGCTGGCGGGGGTCGTTGCGGCCTGGCTCCTGAGCCGGCGCGTCACCGCGCCACTCGTCAGGCTGATCTCGGCGTCCGACGCCATCGCCCGCGGCGACTACGACACTCGCATGCCGCTGCGCGGCGACGGCGCGACCCAGAACGAAGTCTCGCGACTCGCCGCCACCTTCAATCGGATGGCCGAGGAGATCGAGACGTCGCATCAGGAGCTGGAGCGGCAGCGCGACGCGGCCATGCAGGCGAATCGCGCGAAGGGCGACTTCCTCGCCGTGATGAGCCACGAGCTGCGCACGCCGCTGAACGCCATCGGCGGGTACGCCGACATCCTGCAGCTCGGCATCTACGGCGAGGTGACGGCGAAGCAGAAGGAAGCGCTCGCGCGCATCATGCGCAGCCAGCAGATGCTGCTCTCGCTCATCAACGACGTGCTGAACTTCGCCAAGCTGGACGCAGGGCAGGTGCAGTATCGCATGGCGAACGTGCCGCTCGACGCGCTGCTCGCCCAGGTGGAGCAGCTCGTCGCCCCGCAGCTCGAGGCGAAGTCGCTGCGCTACCAGTTCGAGCGGTGCGACGCGGCGCTGGTCGTGCGGGCGGATCGCGAGAAGCTGACGCAGATCGTGCTCAACCTGCTCTCGAACGCCATCAAGTTCACCGCCCCGGAGGGCACGATTCGCCTCGCGTGCGACGTCGACGCGACCTGGGTGCGGGTCAACGTGCACGACACCGGGATCGGAATCCCGACGGACCGGCTGGAGTCGATCTTCGATCCGTTCGTGCAGGTGGACCGCAGCCTCAATCGCCCGCACGAAGGGGTGGGACTGGGCCTGTCGATCAGCCGCGACCTCGCGCAGGGGATGGGCGGCACGTTGACGGTGCGGAGCACGGTCGGTGAAGGATCGACCTTCACGCTGCGGCTGCGCCGCGGCGCGTCGGACTAGCCAACGCGATGCGACCGTCCGGAGGTTCGTGCTCACCCTGATCGGCATCCTCATCGTCGTTGCCGGGTTCGCGGCGCGGCTCAACCCGCTGCTCGTCGTGACCGTGGCCGGCCTGGCGACCGGGCTCGCGAGCGGACTCGGACCGGTGCAGGTCGTCGCCGCCTTCGGGAAGGCGTTCACCGAGAGCCGCTACGTCGCCATCGTGTGGCTCGTGCTGCCGGTGATCGGGCTGCTCGAGCGGGCGGGGCTCAAGGAGCGGGCGCGCGCCGTGATCGCCGCCGTGCCCGCCGCGACGACGGGGCGCGTGCTGATGATCTACTTCGCCGTCCGGCAGATCACCGCGGCGCTGGGGCTCATCTCGCTCGGCGGTCACGCGCAGATGGTGCGCCCGCTCGTCGCACCGATGGCGGAGGGAGCGGCGGAGAACCGGTTCGGCGCTCTGCGGGCGGCCACGCGCTTCCGGATCCGCGCGCATGCATCGGCCGTCGACAACGTCGCCGTGTTCTTCGGCGAGGACATCTTCATCGCCATCGGGTCCATCCTGCTCATCAAGGGATTTCTGGAGCAGAACGGCATCAACGTCGAGCCGGCGCGGCTCGCGCTGTGGGCAGTGCCGACCGCGGTCTCGGCGTGGCTCATCCACAATGTGCGGCTGCTGCTGCTCGACCGATCGCTGCGCCGCGAGGCCACCGCCAGCCCGGTCCCGATCGCGCCCGCGCAGCACGAGGAGCCGGCCGCGTGATCACACTGGAGCACGTGTACTGGCTGATGGGTGTCCTCGCCGCCGGGGTGGCGTGGGTGAACGCACGCGACGCGTCGAACCCGAAGCGATGGAACAACGCGGCCTTCTGGGGACTCTACGCGGCGACCTTTCTCGCCGGCTCCTGGCTGCCGCACGCCGTCACCGGATGCCTGGTGATCGCGATGGTGGCGGTGGCGAGCATCGGCAAGCTGGGCCAGACGACGCGCGAGTCGCAGACGGCGGCGCAACGCGAGGCGAGCGCCGCCCGATGGGGGAATCGGCTGTTCCTGCCGGCGCTGACGATTCCCGCCGTGACCCTGCTCGGCACCTTCGTGCTGAAGACGGCGACCGTTGGCGGCGCGCCGATCGTGGACCCGAAGCAGGTGACGCAGATCTCGCTCGCGCTCGGCGCGCTGGCCGGCCTCGCGGTGGCGATGGTGATGCTGCGCCCTCCGGCGGCTGCCCCGCTGCACGAAGCGCGACGTCTCTGGGACGCCGTGGGGTGGGCCGCCGTGCTGCCGCAGATGCTGGCGGCGCTCGGAGCGCTCTTCGCCACGGCGGGGGTGGGCAAGGTAGTGTCGACGCTGGCCGAGCGGTGGCTGCCGCTGGGGACACCGCTGGCGGCGGTGGTGACGTACACGGTGGGGATGGCGCTGTTCACGATGATCATGGGCAATGCCTTCGCGGCGTTCCCGGTGATGACGGCGGGGATCGGACTCCCTCTCGTCATGACACGTTTCGGGGGCGACGTGACGGTGATGGCGGCGGTCGGAATGCTGTCCGGCTTCTGCGGGACGCTGATGACGCCGATGGCGGCGAACTACAACATCGTGCCGGCCGCGCTGCTCGAGCTCCCCGACGAGTACGCGGTGATCAAGGCGCAGATTCCGACGGCGCTGCTGCTGCTCGCGGCGAATACGGCGATCATGTACGCCTTCGTGTACCGACAATGACTGAGCTCAGATCTCTCACCCCCGCCCTGGCGAGCAGCTTCGCGCGCGTCGTACTGGCGCACGTGGAGCGGGAGTTCCCGCACAAGCTCGATCACGTGCTGCTCGGCGCCGACGACATCCGCGGGCCCCGCGCGCTGCATCCGATCTTCTACGGAAGCTTCGACTGGCATTCCTGCGTGCACGGCTACTGGCTGCTCGCCGCGCTGCTGCGGCGGCATCCCGAGCTGCCGCACACTCCGGAGACGCTCGCGCTGTTCGACCGCCAGATCCGGCCCAACCGGGTGACGGCCGAGGTCTCGTACCTGTCGGGTCCGATGCGCGCCGGCTTCGAGCGGCCGTACGGGTGGGCGTGGGTGCTGATGTTGACGGCGGAGCTGGCGCGCAACCCGCTGCCGGATGCGGCGCGCTGGGCACGCGCACTGCAGCCGCTGGCCGACGTCTTCGTCGCGCGGCTGCACGAGTACCTCGGCAAGGCGACCTACCCGGTGCGCGTCGGCACGCACTTCAACACGGCGTTCGCGCTGGCGCTCGCGCTGGAGTACGCCGACGTGCTGCGCGACGAATCGTTGAGCGGGCTGCTGCGGAGCAAGGCGCTCGCCTGGTACGAGCGCGACCGCGACTGCCAGGCATGGGAGCCCGGCGGGGACGACTTCCTGTCGTCGGCGCTGGTGGAGGCGGAGTGCATGCGGCGGGTGCTCGACCCATCGGCGTTCCAGTCGTGGCTCGACGGCTTTCTTCCGCGGCTCGCGCAGCGCGAGCCGCGCACCCTGTTCGAGCCGGTGACGGTGAGCGACCGCAGCGATGGGAAGATCGCGCACCTGGACGGGCTGAACCTCAGTCGGGCCTGGTGCTGGCGGTCACTGGCGCGCACCTGGCCGACGGACGATGCTCGGCGGCGGCTGGCGCTCGACACTGCGGAGACTCATCTCGCGGCGAGCCTGCCGTTCGTGTCGGGGGATTACATGGGTGAACACTGGCTGGCGACGTTCGCGCTGCTTGCGTTGACGGCCGCGTGAGTCTCGGTTGTCAGCCAACCGTCGCCACCCGTCACTCGCGCCGGAAGCGCACGTCGCGGATTCGTCCCGCCCAGATCCCGAAGCCGCTCACTTTCCCGCGCGCGTCGCGGGAGAAGATCACCGTGCCCGCCTGACTCGTGAAAGCCTCGGCGAAGGCCGGCGTCAGCAGAGTCTCCTCGCCGAGCCGGCTGCGCATCACCAGCGCACCGTCGCGCGCGGTGATGGTGAACCGGGTATCGAGCTCGTCGCTCCAGTAGCTCCCCACGTACGACGCGAGCTGCGCGGCGGAGGGTGACACGGCGGCGACCGGCTCGAAGCGCGTCGTGTCGCCGTCGCTCACCAGCAGCACGTCGCGGACTCGGCCGCCGTCGCGCCGGAAGATCATCTCCTGGCCCAACGCGCGGAACCGGTCGGGCGCGAGACGCGTGGGCGTGCTGGCGACCGGCAGCTCCGTGACCAGCTTCCCGTCGTGCACGACGGTGCGGATCAGGTTCTGCGATCCGCGCGTACGGAACAGGCCGACGTACGGCGCGAGCTCGCTGTCGGTCATGGTGCCCACCGCCGCCGCGACGGGCGATGCGGCCGGTCGCGGCATGATCACGTCCATCGCCTGATTGCCGAGCGACGTCGGGTTCGCGCTGGCGAGGTTGCACAGCACGGCGACGGACATGCCGCGCTCCGGGTAGCGGGCGAGCCAGGTGCGATAGCCCGCGGTCGCGCCCCCGTGGCTGACTTCGCGAATGCCGTCGCGCGTGGCGATGCTCAGACCGAGGGCGTAGCCGCTCTTGCGGCCGTTGTTGAAGATCATCGGCGTCTCGAGCGTCTGCACGAGCGTGGGACCCCCGAGGGCGGCCGGTGGCGCATCGAGGAAGGCGTTCCACTTGAGCAGGTCGCCCACCGTCGTGAGCAGACCGCCGTTGCCGATCACGTTGGTGAACGGCATGTCCAGGTGAAAGCCGGCCGCGGCGGTGCCGGAGTAGGCCGTTGCGCGATTCCTGACGACGGTGGTGAAATCGGCGCGCCACCGGGTGTTCGTCATGCCGAGCGGCTTGAACATCCGCTCCTCGGTGAACGTCGCGAAGGGCTGGCCGCTCACGCGCTGGACGATGATCGCGGCGAGGGTGTAGCCGGTGTTGCTGTAGAGATATTCGGCGCCCGGGTCGAAGTTGAGCGCCTTCTGGTGCGACACGAGATCGAGGATCGTGGCGAAGCTGTGCACCTGCGAGCCGGGTGGCGAGCCTCTGAGCCCGAGCAGACCCCACTGATCGCGCAGGCCACTCGTGTGGGTGAGCAGGTTGCGGATGGTGATCTTCTTCCCGAAGTCCGGCACCTCGGGGAGATATTTCCGGACGTCGTCGTCCAGCGAGAGCTTGCCGTCCTGCACGAGCAGCATCATCGCGGTGGCGGTGAACTGCTTGGCGACGGAGCCGCTCTCGAAGATCGTCTCCGCGGTGTTCGGCACGCCGTACTCGAGGTTGGCCATGCCGTACGCTCGCGTGAGCACGGGGCGTCCCTGCTCGCTCAATCCGATGGCGCACCCGGGCGCGTCGGGGCCGCCGAGCGCGGCGAAGGCGCGGTCGATTCGAGCGACCGCGGAGTCGGGGAGGCCGGTGAGACCAGCCTGCTGGGCGTGCGACGCGGGCCACGGAGCGAGCGCGAGCGTGATGACCGCCAGCGTGGCGTGAGCGCGGAGCGGGAGATGCAGTGTCACGGGTCCTCCGGAGGGTTCGCGGAACGAATCGGCCGCCTGCCGCACTCGGTCCTCGACCAGCAAGATGGCGCGCGATACCGGCGCCGGCCACGTCCCACTCCGAGCACCCAGCCTGTCATGAAGATCGTCCTGTTCGGCGCGACCGGAAACATCGGTCAGCGCATCACGGCCGAGGCGCTGCGGCGCGGCCACACGGTGACCGGCGTCGTGCGCGATTCGGAGAAGGTCACATCGCCCGATGCTCGCGTGCCGTTGGTCCAGGGCGACGCGACGGATGCGGAGAGCGTCGCGCGCGTCGCGCGAGGGGCGGACGTGATCGTGAGCGCGGTCTCGCCGCGCCCCAACCCACGGGGCCGCGCGGCGCCCTCGTTGTCGGCGGCGGCGCGCGGGCTGCTCGCCGGGGCGCGGAAAGCGAACGTCAAGCGACTGATCGTGGTCGGTGGCGCGGGCAGCCTGGAGGTCGCGCCGGGCAAGCGCCTGATGGACGCCCCAGGGTTCCCCGATGCGTACAAGGCGGAGGCGACGGAGGGCGCCGACAGCCTGGCCGTCTACCGCGCCGAGGGCGCCGGCGTCGACTGGACCTTCCTCAGCCCGGCGGCGGAGATCGGGCCAGGCGAGCGCACGGGAAAGTATCGGACGACGGTGGATCAGTTCCTCACCGACGCCGGTGGGCACAGCCGGATCAGCTACGAGGACTACGCGGTTGCGCTGGTGGACGAGCTGGAGTCGGCGAAGCATCGCGGAGCGCGCTTCGGAGTCGCGTATTAGAGAGCGACATCTCGACCTGCAACTGCAACTGCGAACGGTCGAGCCCCGGCGCGAGCGGCATCCGCGTTCTGCAGGTCGAGCCGGCGAGGAAAGCCTCAGTCTCGGTCTTTCAGTGCCGAGCGCGATCTCATCCACTCCACCACCCCGTTCAGGTATCCGGGCGCGAGCACCGGCCACCCCCAGCCCGCCCCCGCCGGCGCGAGGGGTGAGGCGACGAGCTTGATGACGTGGTTGGCGCCCGGGTAGATGCGAACCGTCACGTCCGGATGGCCGGCCGCGCGCAATGCGCGCTCCAGGCGCACCGCGCTCTCGCGCGCGGGCACGAGCTCGTCGCTCTCGCCGTAGACGAGCAGCACCGGCACACGCAGGCGGCGCCACCACTCCACCGGATCGAGCGTGCGGCCATACCAGTACCATCCCCGCAGCTCGTCGGCGGTGGGCGCGTTGACCGGAATCGACGTGTGCGTCCGCCACGGCTCCGTCGCGACTCCAGCCAGCAGGGCCGAGACGTCGCCCGCAGAGCGGTGCACGCGCAGCGCCTCGCCGAGCGCACGATTCGTGGCGGCCGCGCGCGCCGCGGCCGCCTCGCCGAAGCCGCGCCACGCGACGCGCAGGCTGTCCTGATGTGCCGCGGACTCGGAGATCGGCATCCCCGGGCTCGACACCGCCACGACGAACGCCGGCGGCACCGCGAGATGCTCGGCCACCCTCGGCGCGAGGAAGGCGCCCTGGCTCAGCCCCCACAGCCCGACGCGCCGGCCATCGACTTCGGGCTGCGCCGCCAGCGTGTCGAACGCTTCGCGCGCGTCGAACACGAGGTCGTCGTACGACGCGCGACGATAGTCGCCGGTGGATTCGCCGTTGCCGCGCTTGTCGAAGGCCAGCACGACGAAGCCGGCACGGGCGAACCGGTCGGCGTAGAAGCGGTAATCGGACCGGAGGTTGGTGCTCGAGCCCTGGAGAAGGAGCACAGCCGGCGCGCGGCCGCGCGAGTTACGCGGGGTGAACAGCGTGGCGGCCAACGTCGCGCCCTGCGCGGCGATCTTCAGCTCTCGCGTGGCGTATGGCGCCGGCGCGGTGACCGCACCGCTCCGCACGACGCGCCAGCTCATCGTCGACGCCCCCTCGCGTGCCGCAACGATGGACGAGAGCGTGGCCGAGCCGGCGAGCGTGTCGCCAGTCTGCCGGCCCCGAAAGACCAGCGCACCGTCGCCGTCGTCGATCGTGAAGTAGACACGCGACGAGTCGTGCGCGACGTCGATGAGGGGCTGGTCCAGCAACGCGATGTCCGGCGCGGAGAAGGTGCCGCGCAGCAGCCCGTTCACACGCTCGAAGCGCAGGGAGACGGGAAGGGGCTGGCCGCGAAACACCGCGGTTCCGTTCCAGGTGCCGAGGACATCCTCGGCAGCGCGGGCATCGACGTCGGGCGACACACACGCAGTGGCGAGCAGAACGACGAGCAGCAGCGACGGCGACATGCTTCCAGATACAGCGCGGGCGCGGAGGGCACCAGCCCGCGCGGCCGGCGGCTCGCTACCGCTTCCGCGTCGCCAGCTCGAGCACGTCGAAGGTGCGGGAGACCTGCATCGCGAGCGCGCGCCCGCTCGTCTGCGGGGCGTAGGGATTGGGGTTCGGCACCCAGCGGTCCGCCCGCGCCGAAAGCTTGAGCAGCGTGCTGGCCGCGAGTCGGAGCCCGACGCCCGCCTCGGCGTCGGTGAAGTCGCTCTTGTCGGCGATCCAGCTGCTCGCGCCGAAGGGCATGATGTACGGGTAGTCGTTCCGCTCCACCCGCACCGCGGCGTACAGCCGCGGCGTGAAGGTGTACTTCGTCTCGGCGTACCAGGTGATCCCCGACAGCGACGCGCGGCCGGGCACGTCGTAGCGTCCCTGCGCCAGCTCGGCGAACGCCTCGAAGTAGCCGTGGCTGAGCTGGAGATCGGCGGCGACGAGCCGCTGGTTGAAGTGGCGCCAGCCCTGGCCGGCGAGCAGCGTCGGCGCGAGCTCGCGGTTGAGGTACGGGCCGTTCGTGGCCGAGGCGCCGAGCCGGATTCCGGTGACCGGCGTGATGCCGACGCCGACCGCCGGCCGCGGCGCATGCGAGGGCTCGACGGTGTAGTCCTCGTGCGTGAGGGGCTTCGACAGCACCGCGGCGCGCCAATCGAAGATCGACGCCGTGCCCGACACCTTCACGCCGAAGGGATACACGAGGGAGTATCCGTCGGGCGTGCCGATGAGCGGATTCCGGAACGACAGCCAGCGCGAGGAGAAGGTGCCGACGACGTGCGTCATCTTGCCCGCCTCCAACACGAACGCGTCGCTCGGGCTCCAGCGGGTGCCGTATTGCGTCACGTACAGCTCACTCCCTTCCTCGTGGCGGCCCGGCCCCGTCTCGGCGGAGAGCTGGCCGAACAGGACGACGTCGCGCCACGGCTCGGCCGCCGCCCAGAGTCCGATCCGCCCCATCGCGCCCGGCCGACCGTCGTTCCGCGCGAGCAGCGACGAGAGGGAATCCGTTTTCCAGAGTTCGGCGTCGAGCACGCCCTGAAAGAGAATGCCGCCCTGCGCCTGCACCGGCGGCGCGACGAGCAGTGCGAGCACGGCGAGCACGGCGAGCGTGAGGAGCTTACGCATGGGTGGCCGTCGGTGAGTAGCGTTGATCGAGCGCGCTCCGGATGAGCCGGCCCAGTCCCACCGGCGTGAACGGCTTCCGCAGCAGCGCGACGTCGGTGTCGAGCTCCAGCTTCATGATCGCGTCGTCGACCCACCCGGTCATGTACACCACTCGCGCCGTGGGATGGCGGCGGCGCAGGCGCTCGGCGACCTGCGGGCCGCTGAGCTGGGGCATCACGATGTCGGTGAGCAGCACGTCCACCCGCGGGAGCGCACGCGCGTGGGTGAGCGCGTCGATGCCGTCGCGGGCGACGACGACCGTGTAGCCGAGCGACGTGAGCACCCGCTCGGCCATCCGGCGAATCGCGTCGTCGTCATCCACGAGGAGGATCGTCTCGGTGCCGCGCGGCGCGACGGCCGCTTCCGGTTCGCCCGACAGCGGCGTTGCCTGCTCGACGGCGGAGGGCAGGCTGATGGTGAAGGTGGTGCCCTGCCCCAGCTGGCTCGCCACCGCGATGGTGCCCCCGCTCTGCGCCACGATCCCGTACACCGTGGCCAGACCGAGGCCCGTGCCCTTGCCCGGCTCTTTCGTCGTGTAGAACGGCTCGAAGATGCGGTCGCGCACGTCGGGCGGCATGCCGATGCCGCTGTCGGTCACCCGCAGCGTCACCCGGGGAGCACCCGACGCGTCGCGCACGTGGCGCGTCGCGATCACGATCGCGCCCCCTTTGGGCATCGCGTCGCGTGCGTTGATGACGAGGTTGAGGAGCACCTGCTCGAGCTGTCCCGGATCGGCCTTCACTCGCGCCGGCGAGCCATCGTCCTCGACGCGCAGGTCGATGTGCGACCCGATCAGCCGGCGAAGCATCCCCTCCATGCCCGTCACGGTCGCGTGCAGGTCGAGCACCTGGGGCTGGAGCACCTGCTTGCGGCTGAAGGCGAGGAGCTGGTGCGTCAGCGACGCGGCCCGCATGGCAGCGTCGCTCACTTCCTTGAGGTCGGGCGCCGCCTCGTGCTCCTTGCCGATCCGCTGGGCGGCGATCTGGGTGAAGCCGGAGATGACGGTGAGCAGGTTGTTGAAGTCGTGCGCGATGCCGCCGGCAAGGGTGCCCACGGCCTCGAGCTTCTGCGATTGGCGGAGCTGCGCCTCGCTCTCGCGCAGCGCGCGCTCCACCTGCTCGCGCTCGCGGATCTCGTCGGTGAGCACGGCGTTCGCGGCGGCGAGCTCGGTGCCGCGGCTCTCCAGCGCCGCACGCTCGCGCTCCAGCGCGTCCATGAGCTGCGTGAACGAGTCGCTCAGCGTCCGGATCTCGAGCGAGGCGTCGCTCGCGTCGAAGCGGACGGCGGGCCGATCGGCGCCGGCGCCCGAGCGCAGCGCGGAGATGAAGGCCCCCAACGGGCCGAGGAGCGAGCGCGAGAGAACGAATGCACCGAGGGCGGCGAGGAGCACGGCCAGCGCGCCGTAGAGCAGGAAGTCGCGGCCGAGGGCAGTGGCGAGAGCGTCGATCGTCGGTGTCAGCGGCTGCAGCAGCGTGAGCGTGATGTCGCTGCCGTGCTGCGTGGTGCCCATCGGTATCGTGGCCGCCAGGTACTCCGCGCGGCCGAGGGTGATGGACGCGCCGGTGGCCGGCCGCGCAGCGAGGAGTGCGGCGGTCTCCGCCGCCGGCAGGGTGCCGAGGATCACGTGGTTGCCGGCGGAGGCGACCACGGCGCCGTCGAAGTTGGCCCGCAGCGTGGCGACGAGAGTGGAGTCGACCCGCTGCCCGAACACCAGCGTGCCGATCGTGTAGCCGTCGAGGATCACCGGCGCGACGCCGACCGCGTAGAAGGCGTCGCCGAGCTCGAGACCGGAGAGGTACGACTCGCCGTGCGTGCTGGTGAACTCCGGGTCCAGCGCGTTGCGCACCGCGGAGAGCGACGAGATGTCCAGTCCCGTGGGGAGTCTGGTGGCACCGCGCACGTAGCCGGCAAAGACCTGTCCTTTCTCGTCGGTGGCGAGCAGGGCGCCCGCGTCGAGGTCCTGGCCGGCCTGCTCGAGCTCGCGGCGAACGGTGTTGGTGAGATCGGCCCGCACGACGCGGCTCGCGTCGTGCTCGACGCGATAGGTGGCGATGGCTGAGCGGAGGCTCGGGCTCTCGGCCAGGAGCGTGGCGGCGAGGACGAGCCGGCGCTGGTTCTCGCGCTGGAGGGAGACGAGCGCGCGCTGGTTGCGCGAGAGCTCGTCGGCGAGGAGGCGGTGGGTGCTGGCGCGGACCTGGATGCTGAGCGCGGCGAAGGCGCTACAGACGACGAGCGCCGCGAGCGCGGCGGTGAGCACGGCGAGGCGAATGCCGAGCGGCGTGCGGCGCAGACGGAGGCGGAGGTCGCGCAGCGCGGGCATCAGGACGGCCCCGACGTCAGCGCGAGAAGTTCTCGCCGCCACTCGGCAGCGGGATGTTGAAGTCGAGCCGCGCCGTCTCGCCGGCGACGACGCGTACGGTGCGCATCACCGGCTTGATGCGCTCGTGCCAGCCGACGACGGTGTACTCGCCCGGGGGGACGTCCTCGATCGCGTAGTGGCCGGTGCGCGCCGGCTGCGCGAAGTACGGGTTGTCGAGCACGAGGATGACGGCGCTCATGTCCGAGTGGATGTGGCAGAACACCTGGACGACGCCGCTGCGATCGAAGGTCACCGACTTCGCGCTCCCCTTCGGGTAGCGGCCGAGGTCGAAGGTGCGCGCGCTGGAGAGGGAGAAGACGTTGTGGAAGACGTCGTCGGCGTTGGGAAAGTCGACGGTGGTGCCGCGGAGCACCGGCAGGACGTGCGGAGCGAAGCGCTCGTCGTCCTGGGTCATGGCGGCGTGGGCCGACGGAGCCGCGGGGGTGCCCGGCGCGTTCTGGAGGTAGAGGATGACGTTGCGGATCTCGTCGGTCTCGGAGGCGGGCGGGCGGCTGCCGGGGCCCGGGTCGGCGTAGATGCGGAAGCGCGGGCGGCGGCTGGCCAGCGCGCTCGAGATGACGACCTCGCCCTCGATGCGGCCGGTGGCCGGGCGCGCCGGTATCGCGGGGGGCGCCGGGAGGGCGGAGGGCAGCATCGCGAGCAGGCCGACGAGGGCCAGGGCGACCGGCGGTGAATACGACGACACGAGACTCCGGACGTGGGGGGCGGTCTGTTCTAGACGACCGAATTGTGCGGCGGGGCACGTTCTCACGCGCGGGCGGCGTCAGGGCGGGAGGCGTACGGAATTCGCTTGCCCCCCCAGTCGGACCGTTCATAGTTTGCCGTCCGACCCGTTCCAGGAGCAGCCATGGGCACCCGCGATCCCCGCGTCGACGCCTACATCGCGAAGCAGAAGGAGTTCGCGAAGCCGATCCTCACGCGCATCCGCGACGTCGTGCACGCCGCCTGCCCCGAGGTGGAGGAGACGCTCAAGTGGAGCTCGCCGCACTTCATGTACAAGGGCGGGATGATGTGCGGCATGGCCGGGTTCAAGGAGCACGCGATCTTCGGCTTCTGGAAGGGCACGCTCATCGACGGCGTGAGCCCCAACCGCAACAACGGCGGCGACGCGATGGGGAACTTCGGCAAGCTGACGTCGGTGAAGGATCTGCCGAGCAAGTCGACGATGACGTCGCTCATCAAGCAGGCGATGAAGCTCAACGAGCAGGGAATCACGGTGCCGCGTCCCAAGCGCGCGAGCCGCCCGGAAGCGACGGTGCCCGCCGAGCTCCAGGCCGCCCTGGCGAAGAACAAGAAAGCGGCGACGCACTTCGCCGCCTTTCCGCCGAGCCACCGCCGCGAGTACGTGGAGTGGATCAGCGAGGCCAAGCGCGACGAGACGAAGACGAAGCGCGTCGCGCAGGCCGTGGAATGGATCGCCGAGGGGAAGGGGCGGAACTGGAAGTACGAACGGACTGGGTGAGAGCTACTGCCCCATCGCCGCCTGCACCTCCTTCATCTTCTGATTCAGCGCCGCCTTGTTCGCCTTCATGAAGGTCACGTTGGCCCGGTTCATGTTGTAGGGTGGCGCCGCCGTGGGATTCTCCTTGGCGATCGCCTCGTACATCTGGGCCTGCATCATCACCAGGCCGAGGAGCGCGAACTCCTTCGTTGAGAGCCCGGCCTTGCGAATGCCACGGCGCATCTCGGGGATCGCGTCGAACTGCGCCGCCATCTCCTCGATCGTCTTCGCCTCGCGCTCCGGCGACGCCGGGGGTGGGCCCTGACGCGCCTTCATCGCACGCGCCATCTCCACGTTCGCCTTCACCCACGCGTCCACCTTGGGCATGCTGAGGGTGTAGCCCATCACCGCACGATCGAGCGCGTTGGGGGTCTGCGCACGCAGCGCCGCCGGCCCGAGCGTGAGGAGCGCGGCGAGGATGGTGCGACGTGCGAGCCTGGTCATGGTCTCCATCGAGTCTCCTGATCGGTAGTGGTGAGATGAATCGGGTGCATCACTGCGGAGTGTGCCGCAGCACGAGATGCCCCGTCTCGGAGAGGCCCTTCGCGCCCAGCACCCCTTCCTTCGTGTTGAACTCGGCGCGCCACACGCCGGGCTCCTGCTGCTTCACCTTGACGACGAGCACCTGCGGCTGCTCCTGCGCCTCCGGCTGTCCCTCGTTCGACGAGCCGTTCGCCGCCACGATCTCGTCGCCGGCGGCCTGCCGGAACTGCGTGAAGAAGCGCATCCACTCGTGCATGTCCGCGTCGTGTGGCGGAGGAAATCCCTTCGCGAAGGTGAAGCGCACGATCTCCGTCGGCGGATCGATCCGGAGCGTCACCTCCACGCTGTCCGTCACGAGCGTCTTCTGCTGCTCGTCGCGGCCGGCGCAGCTCGTGCCCACGGTATCGCGGGCGACGTTCGCCCACTCGACGTGCAGCACCCTGACCGAGCCGTGGCGTGAGCCGCGCTTGGACAGCGACGCATCCGCGATGCTGAACGGGCTTCGCGCGTCGAGGAGCGCGCCACCGTTTCCGGCGAACATCGCGTCGAACACGTCCTTGAACGGCCGGCCGCTGATCTCCAGCGCCTGGTAGTTGAGCGCGGCGTCGGCTCCGCGGTCCTTGCCGTTGTACTGCGCCGTGGACGCCACCTGGAACCGGCTCGCGCCGCTCGGCAAGCGGCTCTCGACGTCCGACACCAGCTCCACCTCCCAGCGGTTGCAGCTCTCTTCGGCCTTGTCGATCACCTTCCAGAGGTCCGGCAAGGTGGTCGGTCCGCCGCCCAGCAGCTCGAACTCCCGGTAGATCGCGATGACGCGCACGTAGGCGGCGAGGTCGTGCTGCTGTCGGCACTGATCCTCGGCGCGCTTGCCCATCGTCGCGGCCACGTTGGCCATGATCCGCGCCGCCGACGCGCTCCCCTGCACCATCCGCGTCCGGAGATCGGGATCGGTGGTCTTCACCGCGGCCGACGTGCTCGCGATGTCGCCGCCCAGCATCGGGACATCGGTCTCATCCACGACGCTGAAGAGCTGGAGATTCCGCAGCCAGCCGAGGTAGAATCGCAAGGCGCACGCGGCCATCCGATCGTCCGTCTCGGCGATCTTCATCGTGGGCGCCACGATGCCGTCGTAGTACTCGATCATCGTCGAGCGAAAGGCTTCGCCGAGCGCGGCGGGGTCGTAGCTCCCGTCCTCGCCTGTCAGGATGGCCTTTCGCTCCTTGCCGATGACCTCGGCGAGCTTGGCCTCGAGCCGGGCTTCATGCGCCGACGCGTAGAGCAGGTGGATACGTCCCGGATCCGAGGGGGGCGCCTTGCCGAAGCCGTAGCCGCTGAAATGAAGGAGCTGGAGGTGCATCTCGAGCGAGTCGCCGCGCGCGGGATAGAGATGCGTGTCCCGGCCGTCGGCGATCCACGCGAACGCCAGGCGCTCGTTCGCCGGCACGGGCTTCTCCACCTCGATCGTGAGCCGAACCGGCCGGTCGAAGCGCAGCCCTTCCGGCTCGAGCTGCACCGTGCCCACCGCTCCACCCTGCTCGAGCGGCAACCCCTCCACGCGCTTGACGGGGATCATCGAGATCCGCTCGCGCGCGTGGAGAGCGCCCCTCGGGATCTCGAGCGTGAAGAAGGTGCCGTCCTCGCCGGTGGCGGTGATCGTCGCGCCCGCGGAGTCCACCGTGCGCGTGACGCGGTTCGTCGTGTCGAGCGCGAGCGTCACTTTCACCGGGTCGTGCCGTTCGTCGAGCCACTTCACCCCGGTCTCCGCCACGGCGCTTCCACCAGTCCGCTCGTGGCAGCCGCTCGCCGCCGCGACGCACAGCATCGTCGCGGCGACGGAGACGAGATGGCGCATCACCGCTTCACCAGCTCGACGCGGCGGTTCTGCTGGCGACCCTCGGCCGTGGAGTTCGATGCGATCGGTTTCGTCGACCCCAGCCCCTTCGCGTCGAGGCGAGCGGCGTCGATCCCCTTGCTCACCAGATAGTCGCGCACCGCCACCGCCCGCTGCTCTGAGAGGGCGAGGTTGGCGCTCGCGCTGCCGACGCCGTCGGTGTGCCCCTCGATCGTCAGCGACAGGTCGCCGTGCTCCTGAAGCATCGTCACGATCTCCTTCAGCGTCGGCGTCGACTCCGGACGGATGACGTCCGAGCTCACGTCGAAGAGAATGCCGTGGGTCGCCACGCGGCCGGTGGAGGCGATGGCGTCGTAGATCTTCTTGCCGCCGGCGGCGACGCGAATCGCTCCGACGTACGCCGGCGACTCGTCGCTCGCCGGCACGCGGACCCAGATCTTGTTGGCGCGGCCGAGGTCGGCGTTCGGCACGTTGGCCACGCGCTTGTCGCCCATGTACACCTTCACGTACTTGCCGTCCGCCATCACGCGAATCGGCACGAACTGGTCGGCGAACTTCTCCTGGCCGACGTCGGTCATCGACTCGTGGCCCATCGCGAGAATGCCGCCCTTCGTCCAATTGACCTGCACCACCGGGTTCTGCGCCGACGGCCGTTCCGTGAAGCGCACCGTCACCTCGCCCCAGGTATTGCGACGCGCGCCGTGATAGACGTCCATCTCGAGCGTGAACCGCGGCGGCAGCACGTCTGGGAGCGGGATGGCGATCTCGCCGGCGCCGGTCGAGCGCAGGTAGCGCGAGCCACGCCACTCGGCGATCTCCATGTTGCCCGACACCAGCTCGAGCCGCTGCGGGAAGTTGCCCACCTCGTCCTTCGTGTAGTCCTCGTAGAACAGCACCTTTTCGCCCGGCACGAAGTCGTAGTTGAGCCACGCGCCTTCGCCGGGCGTGGAGCGACCGCTTGCGGCGGCGTCGTTCTCGCCCTCGATCCGAACCTTCTTGCCGGCGGCGCGCGCCTTGTCGGCGCACGCGCGATCCCTCACCTGACAGGTGATGACCTCTTCCGCCTTGTCGACGCCTTTGTCCATCGCCTGATCAGTGCGCGTCTCCACACGCTCCTTCACCTTCTCCTTGAGGCGATCCTTCCAGCCCTGCGCGGGAGATGCCGTAGGGGCGGCGATGAGCAGCGCGGCGGCGGCGAAGCAGAGACACGTCTTCATGGTAATGCTCCTGATCTGGGGAAAGCGTTGCGTGGATGAGGTGCGGCTGCCTGCGCGCTATCGCGGCGCGAGGATGCACCAGGTGCATCGGCCGGCGAAGATCTCGTGGACTCCGGTGCCGGGGTTCCGGCGCATCCTGGCCTCCAGCGCGGCGGCCAGATCGGCCAGAGGCAGTAGAGCCACGCCGTCCACGACGCGCACGCGCTCGGAGATGACCACCGGGCGCGCGACGCGCAGAAGGCAGTCGCTGCATCCGCCGACGCCGACGGCGTAGAGGCGTCGCCCCTCCTGCCGCAGGCGCGGCACCTCGGCCGGACGGGCGCCGTCCACGGCCCGAAGCAGCGCGTCGACGGGCACGAGCACCTCGTCGCCCTCGGCGACCACGACGTCGGCGAGGAGGCGGCCATTCATCTCGATGCGGGCGTGGTCGGCGGCGGGACGCCGGGCGGGCCGCTGAGGACCGGCGGGTGGGGCGCCGGTTCCGAGCAG
Source organism: Gemmatimonadaceae bacterium (assembly GCA_013361335.1). Lineage (GTDB taxonomy): Bacteria > Gemmatimonadota > Gemmatimonadetes > Gemmatimonadales > Gemmatimonadaceae > AG11. The sequence continues at coordinate 27,748 of JABFYH010000186.1, forward strand.
CGCCGCCGCGACGAGCAGCGCGCGTCGTGCGGCCGAGCTGGGTGAGCTGAGCACGGGGAGTAGGGAGAGAGATCGCCGGCACGACACCTTGCCTCGTGTCGGGGCGCGGGCCATTCTAGGCGCCCCGATCACGCCCCGATCACGCCGCGATCACATGGCCCCCGAAATCCGGTTTCACACGCTCGGTGGCTTGCAGCTCGAGGGCTCGAGCGGCCCGTTGCGTGGCGCCGCGGCCCAACGGCGCTCGCTCGCGCTGCTGGCCGTCATCGCCGGCGCGCGGGATCGCGGCATCAGCCGCGACACGCTTGCCGCGATGCTCTGGCCGGAGAGCGACGACGAGCACGCACGCCGCGCGCTCGCGCAAACGCTCTATCGGGTGCGGCAGGAGCTCGGCGCCGAGGTCGTCAGCGGCGGCGATCGGCTGCGGCTCGATCCGGCGCACCTCGCCGTGGACCTGGTCGAGCTCGACGACGCGGCGGCGCGCGGGGATGCCGACCGCGCGGCGGCGCTGTACCGCGGTCCCTTCCTCGAGGGGTTCGCGCTGCCGGGTGTGCCGGAGCTGTCGCGATGGATAGACGAGGAGCGCGGCCGCGTCGCCGCTCGCTACGCGGACGTCCTGCGGCGCGCGGCGGCCGCCGCCACGGCCAGTGGCGACCTGACCGCGGCCGTTCGGTGGTGGCGGGCGCTGCTGGCGGTGGATCCGCTCGACGCCCGCGTCGTCGTGGAGCTCATGCGCACGCTGGCCGCCGCCGGCAACGCGAGCGGGGCGCGCCAGGCGGCACGTATCCACGAGACACTACTTCGCCAGGAGCTGGAGGCGCCGCCGGATCCCATTGTCGCGGCCGCCCTGGCGCGGCTCGACGATGCGCCGCCGCCGGTCGCGGTCGCGGTGCCGCCGGCGGCATCACCGACCGAGCTGCCGCGCACACCGGCACCGCCACTCGTCGCCAGTGCGCCCGCAGCTGCGTCAGCGCCACGCGTGCGGCGGCGCCGTCTCGTGCGACAGATGGCCGTTGCGGTCGGGATCGTGGCCACCGCGGTCCTTGCTGCGGCGCAACTCTGGTCACGCCATCGAGAGCTGGAGCCGTTGCGCGTCGCCGTCGGTGAGATCGCCGACCTCACCGGCAGCGACAGCTCGCGCGCCGCGCGCGCCCTGCCGGAGCTCCTCACCACAGGGCTGGGGCGCTACCGCCCGCTCGAGGTCGTGAGCCGCGACCGCCTCTACGACGTGGCCGCGCAGCTCGGCGCCTTGTCGGGGGCGGGCGGGCTCACGCATGCGGCACGACAGACCGGCGCCGGTTTGCTGGTGGACGGCGCGCTCTATCGGCGCCCCGACAGCACCTTCCGGCTCGACCTCCGCCTGCTCGACCTCGAGCGTGGGACCGTGCGCGCGTCGTATCAGCTCGAGGGGGCCGATGCGTTCGCCCTCGCCGAGCGAGCGACGGCGCGCGTGGCGGCGGACGTCGGCGCGTCGCGCCCGGTCAACGCGTCCGACGGGTTGGAGACGACGCGCTCCCTCACGGCGCTCCACCTCTACGAGCAGGGCCTGCGCGTCTTCTATACCGGCGACGGCCCGAGCGCCGAGCGCCTGTTCGCCGCGGCCCTCGCCGAGGACAGCACCTTCGCCATGGCCGCGTACTTCGCGTTTCGGAGCGCGCACGACATCCGCGAGCGCGCCCACGCCTATCTGGCATTGGCGATGCGGCACGCGGCGCGGACCACGGAGCGCGAACGCCTCGTCATCCGCGCGACGAGCGCTGCCGAGTTCTACGACCCGGCGCGCGTCGCGCTCGCGGAGACGCTCGCGGCGCGCTTCCCGGGTGAACCGATCGCGCACGTCTTGCTCGGCGAGGCCCTGGTGGAGACGAGCGGAGACTTTGCCGGAGCGCGAGTCGCCTTCCGGCAGGCGTTCACCATGGATTCGCTCGGGTTGCGCGACGGCGTGGTCCGCTGCTCCGCGTGCGACGCGATGCATGGGCTGGTGAGCGCGTACATGCACGCCGACTCCCTGGCCGGCGCGGAGCGTGAAGCGGAACAGTGGACGATCCGGCAGCCGCAGTCCGCCGCGGCCTGGCTCACCCTGGCGAGCGTGGCCGCCATGCGCGGCGACTCGACGCGCGCCGCCGCCGCGTTCCGCATGCGGCGGTCCATCCTGCCGTATGCGCCCGAAGCCCTGCTGTTCGGCGTTTCCCTCGCGCTGCGCACGGGGGACTTCGCGCGGGCGGAGCACCTGCTGGACAACGTCATCCAGACGGGCACGCCGGCGGAGGGGCTCGAGGCCCGCTGGTGGCTGATCAATGTGCGGCGCTACGAGGGGCGGCTGGCCGAGGCATTGGCGCTGGCGCAGCGGCTCGTGGCGGAGAATCCCGCGGACGCAACAGCGCGACTTCTTCTTGCGCAGGTGCTGTACGAGGCAGCGCGCCCGCGCGACGCGCTCGCCGAGTTCGATTCGGCCGCCACGCTCCAGCTGCACGAGTCGGATGGCGTCCCCTCAGTCACGGCACGACGCCGGAGCTGGGCGATGACGCATCGCGTCACCGTGCTCGCCGCGCTCGGTGACACCGCGGGCATCGCGTCGCTCGTCGAGCCGCTTCGCGTCACTGGGGCGAGGAGCGGGTATGCGCGGGATCACGTGATGTATCACTACGCGCGTGGATTGCTGCTGGCGGCACGCGGGAGCCAGGGCGCGGCGGACGAGCTGCGCAGCGCCATCTTTTCGCCGAACCTCGGCTACACCCGCGTGAACGTGACCCTCGCCTCCCTCTATTTGGCGCGGGGACAGCCCGAGGAGGCCGTTCCTCTGCTGCGCGCGGCCCTTCAGGGCTCGCTGGAGGCGTCGAACCTGTACGTGACGCACACGGAGGTGCACGCGCTGCTCGCACGCGCCTTCTCGCTGATGCGATCGCCGGACAGTGCCGCGGTTCACCGCGCGTACGTGACGCGCGCGCTCGTCGGCGCGGATGCCGCAGGTCGAGCGCGCTTCGCGGCACTTCCACGGCTGGCGTATGCGCTGGAGGGGTCGGGCGGCCGGGTGCGCTGAGCCGCCCATCGGTCTGGTGTCGTACTATACATTAGATCGTGAACACGACATCGTACCGCCTCCGGTTCCCCTGGCAGCCCGCGCCGGTCGAGGAACCGACCGAGCCCATCCTTGGCGAGCTGTTCGGCACCGACCGGCTCGCGCAGCATGCGCGGCAGCTCGCCCGCCGCCAGCGTACCGCACCGCCTGAGCTCTCGCATCGCACCTGGCGTCGCCGCAAAGGCTCGCTCCTCGCGCGCCTCGACGCCACGGAGCAGGTGCTCCAGCGCATCCACGCGAACCTCGCCCACATCACCAGCGAGGGGATCGGCGTCAGCCCCGCCGGCGACTGGCTGCTCGACAACTACCACGTCGTCACCGCGCAGATCGCCGAGATCCGCACCACGCTGCCGGCCGACTACTACGCCGAGCTGCCGAAGCTCGCCGAGTCGAGCACCTTCGCCGGCTATCCGCGCATCTACGAGATCGCGATCGAGCTGATCGCCCACACCGACGGCCGGCTCGCCGAGTCGACGCTCGAGCTGATGGTGCGCGAGTATCAGCGGGTCACCCCGCTCTCCATGGGCGAGCTGTGGGCCGTGCCGGCGATGCTGCGCATGGGATTCCTGGAGAACATCCGGCACATGGCCCAGCGCGCTGGCCGCGACGCCGCCGACACCGTCGAAGCCGACGCGTGGGTGTCGCGCCTGCTCGCCGCCGACGAAGAGCCGCCCCCCGCGCTCGCGCGCGCCCTGGCGGAGTTCGTCGACCAGTCGCGCGAGCTCACGCCGACCTTCCTGACGCGCTTCCTGCAGCAGATGCGCAGCCGCCGCGCCGACTTCACCCCGCTCCTCTGGCTGGAGCAGTGGATCGGCGAGGACGTGATGAGCGTCGAGGAGGCGGTGCAGCGCTCGACCCAGCGCCTCGCGCTCTCGTCGCTCGTCATGGCGAACAGCATCGCCAGCCTGCGCGCGATCGGGAACATCGACTGGCGCGACTTCGTCGAGGACACGAGCCTCGCCGAGGCGATCCTCCGCCGCGATCCGGCGGGCGTCTACGCCACGATGACCTTCGGCACGCGCGACCGCTACCGCCACGTCGTGGAGCGGCTCGCCAAGCGCAGCCACCTCTCGGAGCTCGAGGCGGCCACCGCCGCGATCAACGCCGCCGCGGCCGCCGCCGGCCGCGCTGGTCCCGCCGCGCTGGAGGCGCACGTCGGCTACCACCTCGTCGACGCCGGGCTCCCTGCCCTGGAAGCCACGGTCGGCTACCGCAAACCGATCGCCGAACGCCTGCGGCACATCGCGTACGCCGCGCCGAGCGCCACGTATCTGAGCGCCGTCTCGCTGCTCACGGCGGGCGCGCTCAGCATCCTGCTGCGACCGCTCCACGGCGCGGACGGCTTCGGGCTGCTGCTCGCGCTGGGGCTCGCGCTCGTGCCGGCGGCCGACATCGCCGTCGCGATCGTCAACCAGCTCGTCACCCTCCTCTTCCCACCGAGCCGCCTGCCGCGCCTCGACTTCACGCGCCAGGTGCCGGCGACGCATCGCACCGCGGTCGTCGTGCCGATCCTGCTCGGCAGCGTCGATGCCGTGCGCGAAGCGCTCGAGCATCTCGAGGCGCAGTATCTCGCGAACGCCGATCCGGAGATCCGGTTCGCCCTGCTCGGCGACTTCCTCGACGCCGATCAGCAGACGATGCCCGGCGACGCCGAGATCGTCGCGGCGGGAATCGAGGGCGTGCAGGCGCTCAACGCCTCGTACGGCGAGAGCGACGCGGCGACGGCGCCCTTCTACTTCTTCATGCGCCCACGCCGGCTCAACGCGGTCGACCACCGCTGGATGGGCTGGGAGCGCAAGCGCGGCAAGCTCGCCGACTTCAACGCCTGGGTGCTCGGCGGCGGCGGCGAGGCCTTCTCGGTCACGGAGGGCGAGCTCGGCTGGCTGCACACCGTTCGCTTCGTCATCACTCTCGACTCCGACACCGTGCTGCCGCGCGACGCGGCCGTTACGCTGATCGGGACGATGGCGCATCCCCTCAACCGCGCGCGGTTCGACGAGACCGCCGGCCGGGTGACGCGCGGCTACGGCATCATGCAGCCGCGCGTGAGCGTGTCGCTCGCCAGCGCGAACTGCTCGCGCTACGCGGCGATCTTCGCCGGCCATCCGGGGGTGGACCCGTACACGACCGCGGTGTCCGACGTCTATCAGGACCTGTTCGCCGAAGGCACCTACACCGGCAAGGGGATCTACGACGTCGCGGCGTTCGAGGAGGCCACGGCGGGTCGCTTCCCCGAGAACTCGCTGCTCAGCCACGATCTGATCGAGGGCTCGTTCGCGCGCGCCGCGCTGGTCACGGACGTCGAGGTGTTCGACGACTACCCGACGCGCTATCTCACCGCGACGCGCCGGATGCACCGCTGGATCCGCGGCGACTGGCAGCTCCTGCCCTGGCTGGTGTCGGAGATTCCCGGCCCGCGCGGCCGCGGCGTGAATCCGCTCGCGCCGGTGTCGCGCTGGAAGATGCTCGACAACATGCGCCGCAGCGTGACGCCGGTGCTCACGCTGGCGTGGCTCGTCGCGGGGTGGACGGTGCTGCCCCACGCCGGGCTGGGATGGGCGGGTGCCGTCCTCGCGGCCTTCGTCTTCCCCTGGCTCGCGCCCTTCGCCGTCGCCGCGCTGCGTCCCCCGGCCGACGAGTCGTGGCGGCCGTACTACGCGGCCCTCCGGCAGGATCTCTCCAGCAGCGTGCAGCAGTTCGCCGTGGCGCTGGTGATGCTGCCGCATCAGGCGATCGTCGCCGCCGACGCGATCGGGCGCACGGTGTACCGCGTCGCCGTCTCGCACCGGAACATGCTGGAGTGGCAGACGGCCTCGCAGGCGGAGCAGGCGACGGCCGGGGGGCGGGCGCCGGTGTGGCGGCGGATGGCCTCCGCCGTGGGGCTCGGCATCGCCGCGCTGCTGCTCATGTGGCGGCATGCCCTGTCGCACGCCACCTCCCCCGTGGGGTGGACGCTGCTCGGCGTGCTCACCGTCTGCTGGCTGCTCTCGCCGGAGATCGCGTCGGCGCTGAGCGCGCCGCGAGCGCGCACGGAGCTCGAGCTCGGCGCCGCGGAGCGCGAGCGCGCGCTCGGCTATGCGCGCGCGCATTGGCGCTACTTCCAGCAGCTCGCCACCGCCGGCACGCAGTGGCTCATCCCGGACAACTTCCAGGAGACGCCGGTGCCGGTCGTCGCGCCGCGCACGTCGCCCACCAACATCGGGCTCCAGCTCCTGGCGATCATGTCCGCGCACGACCTCGGCTTCATCGACACGCCCGAGCTGATCGAGCGGCTGGAGCGCGTGCTGGCGACGATGGACCGGATGGCGAAGATCCGCGGTCACTTCATGAACTGGTACGACCTCGCCGACCTTCGCGTGCTCGACCCGCCGTACGTCTCGGCGGTGGACTCCGGCAACCTCGCAGGCCATCTGATGGCGTTGGCGGTGGGGTGCACCGAGGTCGACGAGGCCGGCGATGCGGAGCGCGCGCGGCTGACGGCGATCGCCGAACGGGCGCGCGCGATGGCGATGGCGATGGACTTCCGGCTGTTCTACGACACGCGCCGGCGGCTGATGTCGATCGGCTACGACGTGCGCACCGGCCGGCTCGACGAGTCCGCGTACGATCTGCTCGCGTCCGAGGCACGGCTGGCGAGCTTCGTCGCCGTGGCCAAGGGCGACGTCCCGGTGGAGCACTGGTTCCACCTCGGCCGGACGCTGACCACGGCAGCGAACGCCACGGCGCTCGTGTCGTGGAGCGGCAGCATGTTCGAGTACCTCATGCCGCTGCTCGTCATGGCGTCGCGTCCCTTCTCGCTGCTCGACCAGACGCATCGGGCCGCGGTGCAGCGGCAGATCGCGTATGCCGTCGCGCGCGGCACGCCGTGGGGGATCTCCGAGTCCGCCTACAACATGCGCGACCGGCACGACACGTATCAGTACCGCGCGTTCGGTGTCCCCGATCTCGGCCTCAAGCGCGGGCTCGCGTCGGACGTCGTGGTCGCGCCGTATGCCACCGCGCTCGCCCTCGCGGTGGACCCGCATGTCGCGATGGCGAATCTCGCGACGCTGGAGACCCTCGGCGCGCTGGGGGCGTACGGCTTCTACGACGCGCTCGACTACTCGCGCCCCGATCCGGACTCCACCTTCGCCGTCGTGCGCGCCTTCATGGCGCACCACGTCGGCATGAGTCTCGCCGCGCTCGACAACGTGCTGCATCTCGACGGCGGTGAAGGGATCTGGCAGCGCCGCTTCATGCGCGACCCCGCGGTACGGGCGTCGGAGCTGCTGCTCGACGAACGGGTGCCGCGCCGCTACACCACGATGCCGGCGCAGCCCGATCAGCCGACCGACGCCTACGTGCGGCCGCCGCGCGCCCGCGCGGTGGTGCGCGAGTACGAGGACGCCGACACCCACGAGCCGCACGTCGGCCTGCTGGGCGGGCGGGCCTATTGCACCCTGCTCACGAACGCGGGGGGCGGCTACTCGCGCGTCGGCGCCATGGACGTCTACCGCTGGCGCGCCGACGCGACGAAGGACGAGACGGGACATTTCATCTACCTGCGCGACCTGTCCGCCGGCAGCGTGTGGTCGGCCGCCCACCAGCCGGTACGCGCCCCGACTTCCTTCTATCGCGCCTCGTTCGCCGCCGACCGCGCGGTGTTCACGCGGGTCGACGGACCGGTCGAGACGCGCACGGAAGTCGTCGTCGTGCCGCGCGACCGGGCGGAGATCCGTCGCGTGACCGTGTGCAACCAGTCCCGCGCGACGCGAGAGCTGGAGATCACCAGCTATGGTGAGATCGTCCTCACCGACGCCGGCGCCGATCGCGCGCACCCGGCCTTCCAGAACCTGTTCGTCGAGACCGAGTGGCTCCCCGAGCTCGGCGCGGTGCTGGCGAGCCGCCGCCCCCGCTCGGCGATGGAAAAGCGGCCGTGGTGCGCGCACGTGCTCGCGGTGGGTCCGGAGCTGACCGGTGAGATCACCTGCGAGACCGACCGGGCGCGCTTCATCGGTCGTGGACGCACGGTGCATGCGCCCGCTGCGCTCGACGAAGGCGCGTCGCTCTCCGGCACCGCGGGCGCCGTGCTCGATCCGATCGCCTCGCTGCGCGCGCGGCTGCGGCTCGAGCCTGGCCGCTCGGCGACCGTCGCCTTCACCACCATCGTCGCCGACTCGCGCGAGCAGGCCATCCAGGCGGTCGACCGCTATCGCGATCTCGAAGCCTCGCGGCGGGCGCTCTCCCTCATGGGCACCGAGTCGCAGATCGAGCTCCGCGACCTCGACATCACCCCCGCCGACGCCGCGCTGTACCAGGATCTGGCCGGCGCGCTGATCTATCCACGTGACTCGCTCCGCGCGCCGCGGGCCGAGCGGCTCGCCAACCGGCGTGGGCAGACGGCGCTGTGGGCGCACGGCATCTCCGGCGACTGGCCCATCGTGCTGGCGACGATCCGCGACCCCAACGGCCTGCCGAGCATTCGCCAGCTCCTGTCGGCGCACAAGTACTGGCGCATGAAGGGGGTGCGCAGCGATCTCGTCATCCTGAACGCGAAGGGCCCCTCCTACATCCAGGACCTGCAGGACCAGATCACGACGATGGTCGTGTCGTCGAGCGAAGGAGGCATCCTCGAGCGGCCGGGCGGCGTGTTCGTCCGTCGCGTGGACGTGCTGCCCGAGGAAGACGTGTCGATGCTGCGCGCCACGGCCGCCATTCACATCGTCTGCGACGGCGTCGGGCTCGGCGAGATCGTCGGCGCTACCGACGACCAGCGCATCGTCACCGCGCGGCCCACGGCTGTGGTGCCGCGCGCCGTGCGGCGCACGCGGCCGGCGCCGGCGGAGGGCAACGGATTCGGCGAGCTGACCGAATCGCGCGACTACGGCATCGACGTCGACGGCGCGCATCTGCCCCCCGCACCGTGGGCGAACATCGTCGCCAACCCGAACGCCGGCTTCTGCGTGACGGAGCGCGGCGGCGGCTTCACCTGGACGGACAACAGCTTCTTCTTCCGGCTGACCCCGTGGTTCAACGACCCGGTGAGCGATCCGTCGGGCGAGGTGCTGTACCTCGTGGACGCGGCGTCCGGCGAATGGTGGACGCCGACCCCTGGACCGGCGCCGGCGATGGACGACGAGGATCCGGCGGCGTATCGCGTCGTCCATGCGCCGGGCCGCTCCACCTTCGCGCACTCTCGCCACGACGTCGCCACGGAGCTGGAGCTCGCGGTGCCGGAGGGCGATCCGGTGAAGATCAGCCGCCTGCGCATCAGGAACGACGGAAGCGCCGTCAAGACGCTCTTCGTGACGAGCTTCGTGGAATGGGTGCTCGGCACCGATCGCCAGCACACGCGGCATCAGCTGCACACCAGTCGCGACGACGCCACGGGAGCGATCTTCGCGCAGAACTTCTTCATGGAGGAGTTCGCGTCGCGGGTGGCCTTCTCGTGGATCAGCGAGCCGGTCACGAGCGCCACGGCGTCACGGATGTCGTTCATCGGCCGCAATGGCGATCTCGCCAATCCTGCCGGTCTGTCGGTCATCAATCTCGACGACGACCTCCTCGGCGCCGGCGACGACCCCTGCGCGGCGCTGCGCTGCTCCATCGTGCTCCAGCCTGGCGAGACGCGCGAGCTCGTCGTGCTGCTCGGCGCCGCAGGGAGCGAGGAGGAGGCGCGGGCGATCATCGCACGGTGTGGCGCACCGGTGCTCGCCGCCAAGGCCACCCGGCAGGCGGTCGCGGCGTGGGAGAACCGGCTGTCCACGATCAAGGTGCGCACGCCGTCCCCCGAGTTCGACGCGCTGGTGAACCGCTGGACGTTGTACCAGGCGCTGTCGTGCCGGATGTGGGCCCGCTCGGCGCTCTACCAGTCGAGCGGCGCATACGGCTTCCGCGACCAGCTCCAGGACGGGATGGCGTTCGTGTACACCGATCCGGCGGTGACGCGCGAGCACATCCTGCGCTCGGCGAGCCATCAGTTCGTCGAGGGCGACGTGCAGCACTGGTGGCACGAGCCGAGCGGGCGCGGTGTGCGCACGCGCTTCTCCGACGATCTGGTGTGGCTCCCCTTCACCGCCGACCACTACGTGCGGGTGACGGGAGACGCGGGCGTGTGGGACGAGGTGGTGCACTACATCGAGATGCGCCAGCTCGAGCCTCAGGAGCACGAGGTCTACGACAAGCCCAACCGCAGCGAACGAACGGACACGCTCTATGCGCACTGCGTGGCGGCGCTGCGCAAGGCGTGCACGATGGGCGCCCACGGATTGCCGCTGATCGGCATCGGCGACTGGAACGACGGCATGAACCGCGTCGGCGTGGAGGGCAAGGGTGAGAGTGTGTGGCTCGCCTGGTTCCTCGTCACCACGCTCCGCCGCTTCGCCGTGCATGCCGAGGCGCGTCACGACACGGACATGGCGACCTGGTGCCACGTCAAGGCTGACGCATACGCCGAGGCAGTCGATCACGCGGCGTGGGATGGCTCATGGTACCGCCGGGCATACTTCGACGACGGGACGCCGCTCGGAAGCTCGCAGTCGGACGAGTGCACGATCGACTCGATCGCGCAGAGCTGGGCGGTCCTGTCGGCCGCCGGCGATCCGGAGCGGGCGCGCATCGCGATGCGTTCGCTCAACGAGCACCTCGTGCGCGACGACGAGCGTCTGATCCTCCTGCTCACCCCGCCCTTCGACAAGACGGCGCACGATCCGGGGTACATCAAGGGTTACCTGCCCGGCGTGCGCGAGAACGGCGCGCAGTACACCCATGCCGCGTTCTGGACGGTGCTGGCGACGGTGGGGCTGGGCGACGGCGACCGCGCGTTTCATCTGCTCGACCTGCTGAATCCCTTGACGCATGCCCGCACCCGCGAGGAGGCGGAGCGCTACAAGGTGGAGCCGTACGTGGTGGCGGCGGACGTGTACACCGCGCCGGGCCACGTGGGGCGCGGCGGATGGACCTGGTACACGGGCTCCGCGAGCTGGAGCTACCGCTCGGCGCTCGAGGGGATTCTCGGGTTTGCCAAGCGCGGGGACCGGTTGAGCATCTCGCCCTGCATCCCGGCGTCGTGGGAGGAGGTGTCGATCGAGTACCGCTTCGGCCGCACGACGTACGCGATCACGATCCTCAACCCGGATGGGGTCTCCACCGGCGCGCGCCAGGTCGAAGTCGACGGCATCGCGGTCCCCGACGGCGCGATCGCGCTGCGCGACGACGGGGCCGAGCACGTCGTGCGCGTCACGATGGGCGAGACGGACGCGGTGGCGGTCTCGTAAACGAGAAGGCTGCCGCGCTCGTCCCCTTGCTGGAGCGCGTGTCGCTACTCGTGCGCCGCGCCGAGGTTGATCGCCAGCACCGCCACCAGCGTCAGCGCCATGGCGGCGACGGTGCGCGGACCGAAGGGCTCACCCGCGAGCAGCCAGCCGAGGAAGACGGCGACGATCGGGTTGACGTATGCATACGTCGACGCGCGAGCCGGCGTGGTCGCCTTGAGCAGATACAGGTAGGCCGAATAGGCGACCATGGATCCGGCGACGACGAGATACACCCAGGCGAGGGCGGAGCGGCGGCTCACGTCGCCGAGCGTGAAGTGCGCGCCTTCGCCGGCGAGGAGGCCGAGGACGACGAGCATCGCGCCGCCGGTGAGCATCTGCATGGCGGAACCGAGGAAGGCGTCGGCCGGCAGGTCGGCCTTGCGGGCGCGGAGGGAGCCGAGGCCCCAGGAGACGCCGGCGAGGAGGACGGCGCCCAGTCCCCACGGGTCGATGCGGGTGTGGTCGGCGCTGCCGACGCCGAAGAGGAGCGCCTGGGCGCCGAGCCCGATCACGATCCCGGCGATGACGAGGGCGGTGGGTCGGCGCGCGGCGGCGATGGAGGAGAAGAGAACCATCCAGAGCGGCGTCATCGCGGTGATCAGCGCCACGATGCCCGAGGGAACGGTCAGCTCGGCCCACGAGACGAGGCCGTAGGAGGCCGCGATCAGGAACAGCCCGGTGACCGTGGCGGCCTGCCATTGGCGGGGCGTCGGACGCGACGTTCTTCCGTCCCGCATCAGGCACCACAGATAGAGCGCCCCACCCGCGGCGAGGAAGCGCGTGCCGGACATGACGAGAGGCGGGATCGTCTCGACGGCGAAGCGGATCGCGAGATAGGTCGAGCCCCAGACGAGGTAGACGATCGCGAAGGCGGCGACGAGGACCCACCGCTGGCGTTCGCCGAGGCTCGGCGCCATTCTCTGTCCCTCATTCCGGAGGCATCGTGTCGCACGTCGAGTCCCGCGTCATGAAACGTAGAGTCGTCCTCGTCCGTTGGGCCGCGTGCGGTCCGCTCGGTGTGCGGGTCCTGCTTGCGTCGCTCGCGTTGAGCGCATCCGTGAGGGCGCGCGCGCAGGAGCCGGCCGCGTGGGGTCACCCGCTCGACTTCGCCACCTTCTCCATCGCGGCGATCGATCCGCGCACGGGGGAGAGCGGCGTCGCGGTGACGACGCGGGTGCCGTGCGTGGGGAATGGTGTGCCCTGGGTGCGCGCGGGCGTGGGCGCGGTGGCGACGCAGGCGAACACGCACACGGAGTACGGGAATGGTCTGTTGGATTTGCTGGCCGCCGGGCTGTCGCCCGACTCGGCGCTCAAGCAGCTGCTGGCCGCGGACAGCGGGTCGGCGAGCCGGCAAATCGGCGTCATCGCGCTCGACGGTCGCTCGGCGACGTGGACGGGGAGCGGGACGACGCAGTGGGCGGGGGCGCGGCGGGGGAAGAACTACGTCACCCAGGGGAATCTGCTCGTGAGCGGCGAGACGATCGACGTCGTGGCCGCGACCTTCGAGAACAGCGAGGGGAGTCCACGGCATCTGGCGGATCGGTTGATCGAAGCGATCGCCGCGGGGCATGCGGCGGGTGGCGACGCGCGCAAAGGTCGCTCGCAGTCGGCGGCAGTAGTGGTGGCGGATCCGCGGCCGGGCCATTCACGCCGCGCGGACAAGATCACGGCGAACATCAACGTGTGCGAGCATCCGGAGCCGGTGGCGGAGCTGCGGCGGATCTACAACACGATCTCGCAGACGCTGGGCTATCGCGAGCTCCAGTCGTTCAGCGGGAACGACGTGTGGCAGCTCAAGGTGATCCTGCACGCCCTGGGGTTCTATCGGCCGACAGTCGCAGGATCACTGGTCCGCGATTCGACGGCGACGGATTACACCGCGGAGGCGATCGCGGCGGTGGATGCGTTCCGGGGGTCGGAGAAGTTGGCCGGACCCGCGCTGGGGTCACCGTCGGGGCTCGTGGATCGCGAGACGGTGGCGCGGTTGTGGGCGGCGCTCGAGCGGGGCGGGAAGGCGGACGCGGTAAAGAGGGAGTTGCTCGATGTCGTGGGAGTACGGCGGTAACAGATCCCGCTACGGCGAGAGCTTCCATGCGCTTCCTGCCGATCGTTCTCATCGCCCTCCCCGGCGCGCTCCGTGCGCAGGCTCCGCACAACGCACCGCTGACCGACGCGCAGCAGATCGCCGCCGCCGTGCTGCCCCTCCCCGCCGAGTTCCGTGCCGATGCCCGCGTGCTCGGCCATCGCGCGGGCGGCAAGGAGCTCGTCACGCTCCGCGACGGCCGCGGCGCCTTTACCTGCCTCGCGAGCGATCCCGCCGCGACGCGCTTCCACGTCGCCTGCTACCACAAGTCGCTCGAGCCGTTCATGGCGCGAGGTCGAGCGCTGCGCGCGAGCGGCGTGAAGGACGATCAGGTGGACAGCACGCGCTTCCGCGAGATCCGGAACGGAACGCTCGCGATGCCGAAGCAACCGGCCGCGCTGTATTCGCTCACCGGACCGCTCGGGAGCTACGACCCCGCGACGAACACCGCGCGCGGCGCGCGGCCGCTGTCGGTCATCTACATCTCCGGCGCGACGACCCAGTCGACGGGGTTGACGGCGACCCCGACGCAGGGAGCGCCGTGGATCATGTATCCCGGCACACCCAAGGCGCACATCATGCTCGTTCCCAAGATGTGATGGACATGGCCGACGTTCGAGGGTCCCACACCGATCGACATCTGATGCCTCGCCACTTCTCGCACCTGTTGTCGTCCCTCGCGCTCGTGCTCCTCGTTGCCTGCGGCAAGGGAACGGGCGACACACCGGCTGTCCCCGCCGGCCCCGCACCCGACTCCTTCCGCGTCACGCTCGAGACGAGCCGAGGCCCGGTCGTCGTGGAGGCGCTGCGGGCCTGGGCGCCGAACGGCGTCGACCGCTTCTACGCGTTGAGCCAGGCGCACTTCTTCGACGAGAACCGCTTCTTCCGCGTCGTGCCGGG
>JABFYH010000049.1 GCA_013361335.1 Gemmatimonadaceae bacterium
GCGGCGACCAGCCGGGCGATCTCCGCCTCGCGCGCGCTCAGCGGGCCGGCGCGTGCCGGCGTCGAACGCGCCGCGGGGACCCGCGCACCGATCGCCCGCAGCTGCTCCCGCGTGGCGCGCAGCTCGCGCTCGGCGCCCAGCCGCGCGAAGATCTCGTGCGCCTTGTGCAGCTCGTTCGTCGCCGCTGCCGCATCCCCCGCGTCGAGCAGGGCTCGGGCGACGAGCCGCCGCAGCCGCGCCGCGTCGAACACGAAGGGCACCTGCTCCAGCGCGCCGGTGGCCGCGCGCAGCATCGGCACAGCGCGCGCGGGATCGCCGCCCAGATAGATGAGCAGCGCGTCGGTGGTGTCGGCCCACGCCAGCCCGAGCGCATGACCGAGTGCCGTCGAGTCGCGCCGCAACCGGGCGTTGTACCGTGCCGCGCGGTCGTAGTCCTCGAGATAGAGCGCGGTCTCGATGACGAAGGGGATCAGCCGGTAGATCGCCCACGCCACGTAGCCCGCGCGGTCGGCGATCGCGAGCCCCGCTTCCCCGACGGCGAGCGCGCGGGCGTTCTCGCCGGCGGTCATGAGGTAGCCGGCCATCCCGGTGTACGCGGGCACGACGGCGTTCACGTCGGCCGCGGTCGCGGCGCCGTCCACGCCGGCGCCGGTGAGCGACCACGCTTCCTCGATCAGGGCGCGCGCCTGTTCCAGATCGCCGAGGCCGCGGTGGACGAGCCCCGTCCAGACGAGGAGGCGCGGCAGCAGCGTCCGCTGGCCGAGCGCACGCGCCGCCGGGATCGCCTGCGCCGCCAGGGCGAGGGCACTGCTCCACTCGCCGATCCCCGCCTGGTACTCGATCGCGACGTCCGCAGTCCGGAGCCGCAGCACGGGCGACCGAACCTCCTCGGCGAGACGCTCGGCCTCGCGGAGATGGTGAGCGGTCGCCGCGGCGTCGCCGGTGAGCCCGCCGTGTACCGCCATCGCCCAGTGTGCCGACCACTCGACCGTCCGCTCGCCGGAGGCAGCGGCCAGCGCCACGGCGCGGGCGCCGTGGGCCCGTGCTTCGCTCGCCGGATTTGCCCACACGTGGAGCAGGAGGAGCGCGCGATGTACGCGCGCCAGGAGCGTCGGCTCGGCGAGCGGCTCCGCGATCGCCAGCGCCGTCCGGGCGTCGCCGAGCGCCTCTTCACGCCGGCCGATCGCCTGATGCGCCGTGGCCCGCGCGAGATGCAGGCGCGTCGTCAGCTCGGCGGCGTCGGGCTGTCCGCCGAGGGCGGCGAGCGCGGCATCGAAGTGTGCGAGCGCGCCAGCGGGATCACCGGCGGCCGAGGCCATCAGACCCAACTGCCGCTCGGCCGAGGCGACGCGGCGTGCGTCGCCGGACCGCGCCGCGTGGTCGCGCACACGTCGCCAGAGAGCCGCCGCGCCGGCCCCCTCGCCGACCCGCTGGCGCGCCTGCGCGAGCGACTCGAGCAGCTCGACGGATTCCACGGTGTCGATCGGTCCCGCCGCGGCGACGGCCGCCTCGAGATACTCCACGGCGGCGCGGTCGGCGTAGCGCGCGAGCGCGTGGCGGCCGGCGGCGGCGAGGTACCGTACGACGCGCCCTGCGGTGCCGGCGCCGGCGTTCCGGTAATGGTGTGCCAGCTCGTCGGCATGCGCGTCGGCATCGTCGCCATACATCCGCTCGAGGGCGGTCGCGATGCGCTCGTGCATGGCCTGCGCGCGTACGCGGCCGAGCGCCGCGTACACCGCGTCGCGGACGAGTGGATGCACGAAGTCGAAGCCCGGCGACGCGCCGGCGTCCTCGGCGAGCAGGTCGGCGCCGCGCAGCTCGTCGAGCGCGTCCATCATCGCGGCGTCCGACAGCTCGCTCCCCGCCCGCAGCGCCGGCAGCGTGACGCGTCCGCCGAGCACCGCCGCCAGGTCGAGGAGCGAGCGGGCCGTGTGGCCGAGGCGGCCGACACGCTCGAGGACGACGTTGCGCACGGAGCGTGAGGGGACCAGCGCGGCGGCGTCCCAGCCGCTCCACGCGCCCGTGTCGCTGCGACGCAGCTGGCCGGTGGCGACGAGCGACCGCAGCGTCTCCTCGAGGAAGAACGGGTTGCCGCGGGTCCATCGGTGGAGCGCGGTGGTGAACGACTGCGTCGCCGCCGCCGGCGCATCGAGCAGCCGGTGTACGAGCTCCGCCGTCCGCTCCTCGGATAGCGGATCGAGGCGCATCACCCGCGCCGCGCCCAGCTCGACGAGCGAGCGCTCCATGGCGCGGAGCGGGGAGTGCCGATCCTGCTCGCCGTCCACGTACGTCGCCACGATGAGCAGCGGTGCCGGGCTCGTCGACGCGTGCGCCTGCCGCACGACGAAGTGCAGCAGCTCGATGGACGCGTCGTCGGCCCACTGAAGGTTGTCGAGCAGGAGGAGCAGGGGCCGCCGCGCGGCGAGGCGGCCGAGCAGCTCGGAGAAGCTCCAGAACATGCGGGCCTTCTCGTCGGCGGAGCTCTCGCGCTCCCCACGCGGCGGCGGCGCGAAGAGCGCGGGGAAGATGGCCGCCAGGTCGCGGCCGGCGCCGCGCGTGAGGTGCGTCAGCGCCGCCGCATCGAGCTGGCGGAGGTGTGGGAGCAGCGCGTCGGCGAAGACGGCGTACGGCACGCCCGACTCCACGGCGAACGCCCGCCCCTCGGCGACGGTGAACCCGCGGCGCGTCGCCTCCGTGGCAGCGTGGCGTACGAGGCGCGTCTTGCCGACGCCCGCCTCGCCGGCGACGAACACCGCGCCGCCGGACCGCGTGCGTGCACGCTCGACGGCGGCGAGGAGCGCCGCCAGCTCCGCGTCACGTCCGACGAAGGGCAGCGCATCGAGCGGGAACGGCTGCCGGTCCATCGGTGACCTACTCCGGCACCATCGCTCCCGCGACGGTCGACGTCGGCATCGCGTGCGCCGGTCCCAGCGCCGCAAACCGCAGCCGCCGGCCGTACTCCCGCCGCAGCAACAGCAGCGCGACGCCGACCTGGGCGAACACCGACAGCACCGCCAGATACCAGATCGTCGTCAGCGCAAAGCCCGGCACGCGCGAGAGGATGAGCACCGGCACCGCCACGACGAGGATCCGCACGAGCGACGTCACGATGGACGGCTTCGTGTTGCCCATCGCCTGGAACATGCTGCCGGTGACGTACCCGATACCGGAGGCCGGGAAGCTCCAGGCGATGATGCGGAGGTACTGCGCGCCGACGGCGATCACGGCCGGATCCCGGGTGAAGACCCCGACGAGCCGCGCGCCCGCCGCCTGGCAGATGACGAAGAGCACCAGCATCATCGCCACGGCGAGCAGCGCGCCGTCGCGGTAGGTGTGCCGCACCCGATCGGCCAGTCGGGCGCCGAAGTTCTGGCCGGCGATCGGGGCCACCGACATGCCCAGGGCGACGACCGGCATGAAGCCGGCCTGGATGACGCGCATGCCGATGCCGAATCCCGCCTGCGCCGCCGCGCCGAAGGGCCGCGCGACTGCGTAGACGATGAACAGATACACCGCCATCATCGCGAAGTCGAAGCCGGCGGGGAGACCGATGTCGAGCATGCGCTTCCACACGTCCATCCTCGGCGGCAGATCGGCGCGCGCGTACGTCAGGATGGGTTCCCGGCGAAAGTGCAGCAGCAGCCACACGGCGCCGACCATGACGGCGAGCAGCGACGCGAGCGCCGCGCCGGCGATTCCCAGCGCCGGCGCGCCGAGCCATCCGAAGATCAGCACCGGCGCCACGACCATGTTGATCGCGACGGTGGTGACGCCGGCCGCGACGCCGAGCTTGAAGTTGCCCGCGCCGCGCAGCGCGGCGGACATGGCGACGAAGGGAAACTGGAGCGCCATCGCCGGGATGAACCAGAGCAGGTACCGCGCAGCCTGGCTGGCCGTCTCCGCGTCCGCGCTCTGGGCCCTCGCATAGGTGGTGCGCATCGCCAGGGCCGCGACGAGATAGAGCACGCCGCACAGTGCCGAGAGGGACAGCGCCTGGTTGAAGGCGACGCGGGCGGCGTCTGCGTCACGCCGGCCCATCGCGTGCGCGACCACCGTCGTCGTGCCGACGGAGAGCATCTGGGTGAGCGCCAGCACGATGAACATCAGGTTGCCGGCGATCGCTACCGCCGCCACGGACGCCGTGCCGAGCCGGCCCACCCAGTACAGGTCGACCAGCACGTACAGCGTCTGGAAGAGCATCATGACCAGCATGAAGCTCATCGTCTTCAGCAGATGCCTGGTGATGGATCCGGTCGTGAGGTCCTGCATGGCATGCCACCCTGTAAGAATCGTCCGTCTGCCGCTCGCCGGCACGAAGCTACAGGCCCAGGGTGCCGCCCGCCACGCAACCAGACAGCGACATCGGGCGGCGACGCGCATGCGCTCGTCGCAGCCGCCGACGCATCAGGGCGGTGTGACCTCCGCGGCCGCCGCCCGCCGGCTGATCAGTGTCGCGGCGACCAGCCCCACACCGACGGCCGCCACCACCGCCGTCAGCCCCGGGTGCAGGACGGACTCGGTATAGAGGCTCACGCTCCTCGTCCGCCCGGTCCAGTTCTTCCCGCGCTCTCCCCCATCGCGCGACACCGGGTCGTAGAGATTGCTCGGCCGGTCGCCCACCGGCACGTCGGTCTTCTGCGAGTCGAAGGTGGTCCGCTCCATGTACCGGTCCGCGACGCGCGGAAAGTCGTTCGCGAGCGCCAGCAGCTTCCCCATCCCACCGGCGATCATGTCGCGCGTCGGGTGCTGGGCACAATGGAGGATCACCTCGGCCACGACCTCCGGCGCATACACCGGCGGCACCGGCTGCGGCTCGACGGCCATGTAGCTCTTCGCCTTCTCGAACAGTGGCGTGTCGATCGACCCCGGCTTCACGAGCGTGACGGAGATCGGCGCGCCCTCCTCCTCGAGCTCCATGCGGAGCGTGTCGGTGAACGCCTTCACGGCGTGCTTGGAGGCGGAGTAGTTCCCCTGCAGCGGGATCGCGCGATCGGCCACCGCGCTGGCGACGTTGATGAGGGCGCCGCCCTGTGCCTTCAGATGCGGGACCGCCACGCGGCTGCCGTGCACCGGCCCCCAGTAGTTGACGTCGAACTGGCGACGCATGTCCTCCAGGGAGACGTCCATGATTCGCCCGTAGACGCCGACGCCGGCGTTGTTGACCCAGGTATCGATGCGGCCGAACTCGCGGATCGCCAGGTCGGCGATGCGCGCCACCTGCTCGGCGACGGCGACGTCGGCGACCTGGTAGACCGCGCGGCCGCCGGCGGCGCGGATCTCCTCCACCGCCCGCTGCAGCTCCGCCTCGTTCCGGGCGGCGAGCACCACGCGCGCGCCATGGCGCGCCGCCGACTTCGCCGTCACGAGCCCGATCCCGCTCGATGCGCCGGTGATCACGACGACCTGCTCGTCGATCGGCTTGAGCCTGATGTCCATCTCGATCCTCCTCTGTCGAAAGTGTCAGCGGTGCCAGAGACCGTCGATGAATGCGCCGAGGCGGTCGCGCACCCCGGACGAGAGCGATTCGGGGGGCGGCTGCTTCACCAGGCGAAAGGTGCCTCGCTGGTGCAGCACCTCCGCATGCGAGTCGCCGCCCGCGTCGCGCCAGAAGCGGAGCGTCGCGACGGCGCCGCCCAGCCGCAGATCGTGCAGCACGACCTCCGGCAGCCAGGTGGGAAGCACCGGGTCGACGACCAGCAGCCCGAGCGGTGCCACCGGCTGGAGACCGAGCAGGGAATGCGCCACCAGCGAGAACCCGCTGGCGTTCCAGAGCTGCGGCGCGTTGGCGCGCGGGTAGGCGCCGGGAACGGGCCGCTCGCCCCGCGCGTGGCCACCAACGCACTCGGGGACGCGATGGTCGGGATAGAGCGCCGCGAGATCGAACAGCGCGCGCGAGAGCTCGACGGCGCGCGCGTCGAACCCGAAGCGCCGGAGCCCGAACACGATGGTCGCGTTCTCCACCGCCCACACCCCACCCAGGTGGTAGCTGATCGGGTTGTACGACGGGTGCGCGGTGGAAAGGGTGCGAACGCCCCAGCCGCTGAAGAGATCCGGCGCGAACAGCCGGCCGACGAGGAGCGGCAGGTGCTCGTCGTCGACGATTCCCGTGGCAAGGCACTGCCCCGCGCTCGACGTGACGCCACGCACGACGCGCTTGTTCGCGTCGAGGGCGAGCGCGACGCAGCGGTCGTCGTCGATCCACCAGTCGCGGTTGAACCGCGCCTTGAGCTCGAGCGCCGAGTGCCAGTACGCTCTGGCGTCCTCGGTCGCGCCCATCGCCCAGCTCAGCACGGCGAACAGCTGTTGGGCGGCGAACCAGTAGCCCTGCAGCTCGCAGGTGCCGAGCGGTGCGGGCACGGGCCGGCCGTCCTCGTAGACGATGGCGTCGCCGGAATCCCTCCACCCCTGGTTCTCCGTGCCCCTCGTGGAGCGGGTCTTGTACTCGAGGTAGCCGTCGCCGTCGACGTCGCCGTACTCACGCGCCCAGTCGAGGATGCGCCGCGCCGTGTCCCAGTGGCGCGCGAGACATTCCTTCTCGCCCGTCCACGAGTACAGGTGCGCAAGGGAGAGCACGAACAGCAGCGGGCTCGCGAAGTCGGCGTAGTAGGCGGCGTACGGGTTGAGGTCGAGCCGCGCGAGCGGTCCCTGGCGGACCTGAAATGGGATGCGGCCCGGCTGCTCGTCGTGCCAGTCGTCGATGCGGTCGGTCTGGAGGCGACCGAGCCGGGTGAGGGTCGCGTCGAGCGCGGCCCCGCGATCGACGAAGGCGGCCTGCCAGGTGGCGGTGATGGCATCGCGGCCGAACAGCGCGGGATAGGCCGGCACTCCGGCCTGGGGCGCGAGCCATTCGTCACGCCGGCCCTGCAGGAGCGGGAAGGACGCGAGATCGCGAACGTTCGCGGCGAGGATCGCCTCGACCTGCGCGTTCCCGGGGGCCGTCGCCCGCGTGAGCCCGTCGCGCCACGCACGCCAGGCGCTCTCGCGCTCGGCGACGTCGGCGGCGGCGAGGGGATCGTCATAGTCGCGCGGTTCCACCACGAGCACGACGGTGGCGGACTGCTGCGGGCCGAGAGAGAGCAGCGTCGCCACGCCACCGTCCACGGCGCGCCACTCGCACTCACCGCCGGCGGAGATCCGCGTCTCGAACGGCAGCTCGGGGTGGTCGTAGCGGAACCGCAGCAGGCAGCCCGCCTCGTCGCGGCAGACGCCCGCTTCCTGCTCGCGGCGCCCGCCAAGCGCCTCCTGAAGGTCGGCGAAGTCGGCGTCGAGCGTCCACCCCAGCTCGACGCGCACCGGCTGCCGGGCGCGGTTGGTGATCGCGAGCGACGCGCGCAGCTCGGCGATCCCGATGTCGTAGCGGACGCTCAGATCGAGCGACCGCGCCGGAATCCCCCGCGCGTCGACCGGCGCCTCGTGGCCCGACTGCCCGGTGCCGCCGCCGCCGAACTCGGAGATCTCCGGGTGCACGTAGTCGAAGCGGAGCACCGTCGGGCTCTCGGCGGCCGCCTGACAGAGCCAGGGTGCGCGACCGTCGAGGGTCAGGCGCAGCGTGCGGAGATGCCGCGTCTCCCGAAAGTAGTAGCCGGCGAGGGACTCCCGCCCGCCGCAGTCGCCATGGACATCGACGACCAGCAGCGACTGCCCATGCCACGCCTGCAGGAGCTCGGGGCGAACGTAGACCTGCGCCATCAGCGTCGCCGGACGGCGCCGATGCTCAGGCTCCCGCCGGCCGACGGTCGGACGCTTCGCTGGCCGCCCGGTGCGAGAGGGAGCTCGGCGCGTTCGCGTGAGCGCCCTCGTCCACGCCGATCCCGAGCCGACTCACCAGCTCGCCGCCGAGCCAGCCCGTGACGAGCGCGAGGCCGATGCCGGCAAAGGAGAGCACGAGCGCCGCGGTCTCCGGCGCCGCCGGATCGTCGCGGCGCATCAGCCAGCTGGCGGCGAACAGCAGCACGACGACGAGATTGCCGCCCCCGTGCAGCAGTCCGATGCGCTTGGCCCGCGTCCCGCCGGGAATCCCCAGCCAGTCGATGAGCCCGAACACGGCGGCGACCAGCCCGCCGACGATCCCGGCGCCGATCATCCAGAACCCGACGTCGCTCCACCGTGGATTCTTCGTGAGCAGCTGCACGACGTCGAAGATCGCGCCGGTGCCGAGCAGCCCGAGTGGAAAGACGATGAGCATCTGGTGCACCGGATGACCCAACAGCCGTGCCCTGGCCCGCATGCGTGCCTCCCTGTGTAGTCGATGTGGACGACTCCCACGCGCGGGAGCGTGCGAATATCAGGCCCGGCCCCGGCTGCTACAGCGATCGCAGGTACTGGACGAGATCCGCCTTCTGCTGGGGAGTGAGATTGAGGGATCGTTTGGCGACGTACCGGTCGACGACCGCCTCGAGCGACGTCGCGACGCCGTTGTGGAAGTACGGTCCCTGAAGCTGCGGCAGATGGTAGAGGCCCCGGAGCGGGGTGGTGCGGTAGGCCTTGGTCGCGCTGCGCAGCGCGTAGCTGGTGCCGCCGTTCGGCTCGGGCTCGCTCGCCACGTCGGTCGGTGGGTGCAGCACGCCCTGGTTGATGTCGGTGAGGAGCGCTCCCGTGTGGCAGGTGGAGCACTGGCCCGCTCCCTCGAACACCACACGCCCGCGGGTGGCCGCTGCGGCGTCGAAGTCGGCGGCGCGTGGCGCCGGCTTGTCGAGGCTGAACTGATAGGCCCGGAGCGCGGTCAGCACCTGCGTGGTGACGCGGTCGGGCGGCGTGTTGTTCACGTTCACCCCGATCCGCGAATCGGCGAAGTGGCCGTGGCCGTGCATCTGGGTGATGGCGACGTACGCGTTCCAGTACGAGATCGTGTCGTCGCCGGTATAGATCTCCCGCGATACGTCCCGGAGCCCGAACGCCGGAGGGATCACGGTGGGCTGGTTCTTTCCGTCGAAGTTGAAGCGCGCGTCGTACTTCCCCGGACCCCAGGAGTTGTACACGGACTTCTGCGCTGCGGAGAGGGCGGCGGAGAGGGCGATGATGGCGCCCGGGTTCAGGTCGCGGTTCGGCCAGCCGTCCAGGCGGTGGCCGATGCCCGAGGCGAAGGCGTTGTCGACGGTGGAGTGGCAGAGCGCGCAGGTGATGCCCACTCGAGTGAGGGTGTTGTTGGCGTCCACCTGCCCGATGAGCCCGACCACGGCGCCGAGCTTGAGGAGGGTGACCGTGGTGGCGGGATCGTTGAGGTCGATCTGGCCGGCCTGGAGCGCGGTCTTCACGCTTGCCGGAAGCGTGTCCATGTCGACCTTGAGCCCCACCGACAGCGCGGTGTTCGGGCTCACCCCCGTGCGAATGACCTCGTGCATCCGGAGGGTGTCGGTCCAGAAGGTCTCGTCGCCGAAGGTGTCGAACCGGAAGGTCGACTTCCCGTCGGCGATGAGCCCGGGATTGGTGAGGTCTGGGCCCGTCGGGCCGTCATCGCCGCAGGCCAGCATCAGGGAGGCGGCCGTCAGCCCGAAGAGAATCGGCACCGTCACGCCCACCCACACCCTGCCCCGCATCTGTCCGCCGTCCCGACCGTCCTCGGGCAGCGCACTCTGCAACGGGTTCCGCACGGGACCTCCTTGGCCAACGGGTCGTTCCCCGAACGCCGCCTCGTCCGCCCTGGCTGGAGAAGGCGAGACACCCCCTTCAGGGAATTAGTGAAGATAGTATTTGACTTTCTTCAATATCTGTTCCCGTGGCGGCGAAAACTGTCGACTCGCGACCTCCCCAGCGACATTCCGGGATGCCCGAGTCCATCGATACGCTCCTGAACCTCCTCGACCTCGAGCCCCTCGAGGTCAACATCTATCGCGGCCGCAACCGCGACCTCGGCACGGGCCGAGTGTACGGCGGGCAGGTGTTCGCCCAGGCGCTCGTCGCGGCACGGCGGACCGTCGACGACCAGACCCGCGACGCCCATTCGGCCCACGGATACTTCATCCTTCCCGGCGATCTCGCGGCGCCGATCGTCTACTTCGTCGACCGGCTGCGCGACGGGCGGAGCTTCACGACGCGCCGCGTCACCGCCATCCAGCACGGGCAGGCGATCTTCAACCTCTCGGCGTCGTTCCACGTGACGGAGCAGGGGCCGGCGCACCAGTCGCCGATGCCCGAGGCGCCCGATCCCGACACGATCGTTCCCGAGCTCGACCTGATCCGCGAGCGCGCGAGCTCGATCCCGGAACCGCTGCGCGCGGTGCTCACCCAGGACCGGCCGATCGACGTGCGTCCCATCGAGCCCTCGGGGGCCGAGGCGCGGATGCCGCTGCGCCGCGCGTGGTTCCGCGCCGCCGGGCGGCTGCCCGACGATCTCATGATCCACCAGGCGGTGCTCGCGTATGCGTCGGACTACGGGCTGCTGGTGACCGCGCTGCAGCCACACGGCATCAAGTACCGCGCGCCCGGTCTGCAGCTCGCGTCGCTCGACCATTCATTGTGGATGCACCGCCCCTTCCGCGCCGACGAGTGGCTGCTCTACACCACCGACAGCCCGGTGACGAGCGGCGCGCGCGGCTTCGTGCGCGGCACGATCCACTCGCAGTCAGGGGAGCTGGTCGCCTCGGTCGCGCAGGAAGGGTTGATCCGGATGACGACGGGCACAACGCCCTAGGCAGTGAACGATCGCTCGCCGTCCCTCGACGCGAACGACGTCGCCACCGTCTGGACGATCGGCCATTCGACGCGCTCGGCGGCGGAGCTCCTCGCATGTCTGGCGGCGTACGACATCGAGCTCGTCGCCGACGTCCGACGTCTGCCCGGCTCGCGCCGGTTGCCGCAGTTCGACGCCGAGACGCTCGAGGCGACCCTGCGCGAGCATGGCATCGCCTACCGGTGGTTCCCTTCGCTCGGCGGACGGCGGCGGTCCGTCGGTGGTGCGACGACGGACTCCGCGTGGCGCCATCCGGCATTCCGCGCGTACGCGGAACACATCGAGTCGACGGAGTTCGCCGACGGGCTGTTCGAGCTGACGATGCTCGCCGGTGGGCTGCGCACGGCGGTGATGTGCGCCGAGGTGCTCTGGTGGCGATGTCATCGCCGGCTGATCGCCGACGTGCTGGCGTCGGTGGGAACTCCAGTGGTCCACATCTTCACGCCGGACCACGCCGAGCCGCACCCGCTCACGCCGCCGGCGCGGATGGAGAACGGAGTGCTGACGTATGCGTCGACCTGAGCTCATGGCGGCGACGTCGAGCTGGCACCAACGACGAATGGTGCAAACGGATTCAGCGGTCGCGCAAGACAGTCGACGAGCGGTCGTCAGACCTCGACCCGATTCCGTCCCGCCTCCTTGGCGCGGTAGAGCGCTCGGTCCGCGGCTTTCACCACGTCATCCGCCGTCGCCGCATCGCGGGCCTGGGCCGCGCCGATGCTGACCGTGATCGTGACCTTGCCCGCGCCGCCGCCCCGTCCGCGCCCCGATTCGGGCTTCTTCCTCGGCCGATTCTTGCCGCGGATCGTGAACGCCGCGTCGCACACCGACCGGCGCAGCGACTCGAGGTGCGGCAGGCTCTCGTCGCAGCTCCTGTCGGGGAAGAGCACGGCGAACTCCTCGCCGCCGTAGCGAAACGCCCGGCCGCCGCCGTCCACCTGACTCAGTCGCTCGGCCACCATGCGCAGCACCTGATCGCCGACGTCGTGCCCGTAGGTGTCGTTGAACTGCTTGAAGTGGTCGACGTCCACCATCGCCACCGTGTAGAGATCGTCGACGCGCTGCAGCGCTTCGTTCAGGGCGCGGCGACCGGGAAGTCCGGTGAGCTCGTCGTGATAGGCCATGGCGTACGCACTCTCGACCGTGGCGACGACGAGCACGAGCCCCGCGTTCGCGAAGTACAGCGTCGAGCGGCCGCCGACCGGGCCGACGCTCACGGCGACCACCCCACCGATCGCGGCCCACAGGAAGCCGCGCGTCTGCGCGTCCGGCCGCCAGATCGTGCGTGCGACGAGGGCGCCGATCGCGATCAGCGTGACGGCGGCGGCGGGCTGACCGACCGGCAGCCCGGTGAGGAAGGGCGCCGGTAGCAGCGTCGCCTCGAGGACGCGCGCCGTATCCGCCGGACGAACGTCGGCGAGCAGCCACGCCGCGAGGACGAGCGCGGCACCGCCCATGAGCAGGGCAAAACGGCGCAGTCCGACCGCCGTCAACACGCCCCGCTCGGCGATGAAGGCGAGCACGGCGAGGGTCGCGGGAAGCAGCATCGCCACCAGGCGCACGGTCGCCGGTCCGGCGTACGACGCCGCGGAGGCGGGGGCGATCAGCCAGGTCAGCGCGCGATCCGCCAGCGCGAGGGCGAAGAGCGCGAGGAGCAGCCGCCCGCGCTGGAAGCGCCAGCCGAGGAAGATGCCCGCGGCGAGCACGACACTCGGATAGAGGCGGACGACAGGTCCAGCCGCGGGGAACGAGGCAGTCCAGTACACCAGCGCCGTCGTGGCGACGAGGAGGAGCCCCTCGGGCGCGACGAGAGCGAGCAGCTTTCGCGAGAGCATAGATGCGAGAAGGACGAGCCAGCGATGGCGACGGTGACCACGCTCGCCGGCACTCGTCCCCGTCACGAAGGACGTCACCTACCTGAGCGCTGAATCCGCGTTCGTCACCGGCAGAACGGTGTACCTCCGGTCGACGAAGACCTTCATCGGGACGATCGAGAAGGTCGACGAAAGCCACGCCTTCCCGCCGACCTTTCCCAGGTCCCCGGCGAAGGCGGTGCTGATCCGCCGGAAGGATCGCTCGAAGAGCTGGGTGCCGGTCGAGGGGATCACGAAGCTCTACGTCGTCGGGAAATAGGCCTACCGCCGGAGGCGCTTCATCATCCGCAGGATCTCGAGGTACAGCCACACCAGCGTGACGAGCACCGAGAAGGCGAAGTACCACTCGGTCTTCGCGCTCAGCTTGGACTTCCGCGCGCTCTCGATCTCGGCGAAGTCCACGAACAGGCACGAGATGGCGAGCCCGATCGCGACGGCGTTGACGACGAAGCCGAAGACG
>JABFYH010000101.1 GCA_013361335.1 Gemmatimonadaceae bacterium
CGAGCTGCACCACCGCGTCGCCCTCCCAGGCGATCTCCCGCTCGTCGAGCGGTGCCAGCTCGCGGCTGCTCTGCGACTCGACCTGCCAGTCGAGGAGCAGGCGCGCCGAGCGACGCTCCTCGCTCTGCTCGGCGCTGCCGACGAAGGCCTCGCGCGCCACCTCGAGCGCCTCGGTACCGAGCACCGCTCGGTACCTCTCATAGATGGGCTGCAGCTCCGCGGACCCCTTCAACCCACTGTGCGCCTCGTAGTACTCGCGCGACAGCTCCTCCATGAACCGCTCGCCCTCGCGCCGGAGCCGCTCGATCGACAACGGAGCGCTCATCCGCGGCGCGCTCATCCCGGCAGCCGCTCCTGCAGGTACCCGCGGAGCGCGTCCGCGCCAACGCGATCCTGCTTCAGCGTGTCGCGGTCGCGCACCGTGACGGTGCCGTCCTTCACCGAGTCGCCGTCCACCGTGATGCAGAACGGGGTTCCCACCTCATCCTGTCGCCGGTAGCGCTTGCCGATGCTCCCCGTCTCGTCGTAGTCCACCGGAAAGTGCTGGCGCAGGTCACCGGCGATCCGATGCGCCATCTCCGGCATCCCGTCCTTCTTCGTCAGGGCGAACACCGCCGCCTTGATCGGCGCCAGCATCGGATGCAGGCGCAGCACCGTGCGCCCCTCCTCCTCGCCCTCGACCGTCTCCTCACGATAGGCGTTCACGAGGGCGGCGAGCGTCGTTCGATCGGCGCCCACCGACGTCTCGATCACGTAGGGCAGATAGCGCTTGTTGTTCGGCTGGTCGAAGTACTCGAGCTTCTTGTTCGAGTACTCCTGGTGCCGGCTCAGGTCGAAGTCGCCGCGGTTGTGGATCCCCTCGATCTCCTGGAAGCCGAGGCTGCCTCCGAAGTCGAACTCGATGTCGAAGGCGGCGCGCGCGTAGTGCGCGAGCTCGGAACCCTGATGCTGATGGAAGTTCAGCCGTTCCGGAGCCAGGCCGAGAGTCTGGTGCCACGCCATTCTCAATGCCTTCCACCGCTCGAACCACTCCATGTCCGTGCCCGGCTCGACGAAGAACTGCATCTCCATCTGCTCGAACTCGCGCGTGCGGAAGATGAAGTTGCCGGGCGTGATCTCGTTGCGGAACGCCTTGCCGATCTGCGCGATCCCGAAGGGTATCTTCTGCCGCGTGCTCTGCTGCACGTTCAGGAAGTTCACGAAGATCCCCTGCGCCGTCTCGGGGCGCAGGTAGACGGTCGCCGCGCTCTCCTCGACCGGGCCCATGAACGTCTTGAACATGAGGTTGAACAGCCGCGGCTCGGTGAGCTGGCACTGCTCCGCCTCGCCGGGCCGCTTGCTGGGCTTCTGCAGGCAGCGCGCGTCATCGAGCTTGTCGGCGCGGAAGCGCCCTTTGCAGGTGCGGCAGTCGACGAGCGGATCGGTGAAGCCGGCGACGTGGCCGCTCGCCTCCCAGGTGCGCGGGTGCATCAGGATCGCCGCGTCGAGCCCGACGACGTCGTCCCGCATCCGGACCATCGAGCGCCACCAGGCATCCTTGAGGTTCTTCTTCAGCTCGACGCCGAGCGGTCCATAATCCCAGACCGAGCCGGTGCCCCCATAAATCTCGGAGCTCTGGAAGATGAAGCCGCGTCGCTTGCAGAGCGACACGAGCTTGTCCATCACGTCGGGCTGGGTGCTGGCGGGCATGTGCAACGTTCTCGTCGGCCTGGGAACGGCGCCGCTGGGATGCGGTGCCGGGCGCGTCGCTCGGGGTGAGCGCCGCGCTCCGAACGCGTCAAGTTACTCAGGTATCCAGCTCGGCGCTCAGGCGCGGCGGGGCGGGCACCGGACGCCCCAGCAGCCGCGCCACGATCCGGTCGCCGTGAAATCGGCCGTTCTCGATGAAGACCTTGTTGGCGTCGAAGCCGGCGACGACGACGCCGGCGATGAACAGGCCCGGCACGGTGGTCTCGAGCGTGTCCGGATCGTGCGCCGGAATGCCGGTCACCGGATCGATCGGCACCCCGGCCTCGCGCAGCAGGTCGGTGTTGGGCGCGAAGCCGGTCATCACGTAGACGAATCGGGCGACGAGCCGCTCGTCGCCCTGCGGTCCGTTGATCGTCACCAGCCCGGGCTCGATCGCCGTCACCCGACTGTTCCATCGCGCGGCGATTGCGCCTTCGGTCATGCGGTTCTGCAGGTCGGGAAGCACCCAGGGCTTGATGCGCTTGTCGAAGGTCGGACCGAAGTGGACGAGGGTCGGACGCGCTCCGGCTCGCCAGAGGTCGAGCGTCGCTTCGGCCGCCGAATTTCCGCCGCCGACCACGACGACGTCCTGGTCGAAGGCCGGATGGCCCTCGCGGTAGAGGTGCGTCACGTGCGGCAGCGTCTCGCCCGGCACGCCGAGCCGGTTGGGCGAGCCGAAGTATCCGGTGGCGACGCAGACGGCGCGTGCGCGGGTGCGCGACCGGACCCCCTCCAGCGTCTCCGAGTGCACGACCAGCCCGCCCTCGGCCCGCTCGACGGCGGTGACGCGCTCGTACTGATGGACGTCGAGCGCGAAGTGGCGGGTGATGGCGCGGTAGTAGGCGAGCGCATCGCGGCGCGTCGGCTTCTCGCCCGGCACCACGAAGGGCACGCCGCCGAGGGAGAGCTTCTCGGCGGTGGAGAAGAAGCTCACGTAGTAGGGATACTGCGTGATCGTGCTGACGACCGGTCCGGCGTCGAGCACGCGAGCGGTCAGGCCGGCGCGCTGCGCGGAGATGGCGGCCGCGAGCCCGCAGGGGCCGGCGCCAACGACGAGCAGATCACAGTCCAATGATCTGGTCTCTCCGGGTCCCGACGGACACGTAGGTGATCGGCGCCTCGACGAGCTGCTCGATCCGGTCGAGGTAGGCGCGCGCTTCGCGTGGCAGGTCGGCGAGCGCCCGCGCACCGGCGGTGGAGCGCTGCCAGCCCTCGAACCACTCGTACTTCGGCACGACCTTCTCGAGCGCGAGCAGGTCGCTCGGGAACTCGTCGTGCAGGTGGCCATCGATCTCGTAGCCGACGCAGACGCCGAGTCTGGGGAGCGTGTCGAGCACGTCGAGCTTGGTGACGGCGAGATCGCTCAGGCCGTTCACCCGCGTCGCGTACTTCACGACGAGCGCGTCGAACCAGCCGCACCGCCGCGGGCGTCCGGTGGTCGCGCCGAACTCGTTGCCCAGCGTACGCACCTGCGTCTGGAGCGGCTCGTCGAGCTCCGTCGGCAGCGGGCCGTTGCCGACGCGCGTGGTGTAGGCCTTCACCACGCCGAGCACGTTGTCGATCGCACCCGGCCCGATGCCGATGCCGACCGCCGCGCCCCCCGCGGTGGTGTTGCTCGACGTGACATAGGGGTAGGTGCCGTGATCGATGTCGAGCAGCGATCCCTGCGCGCCCTCGAGCAGCACGGTGGCGTCGGCCTTGATCGCGCGATGCACCATGAGCCCCACGTCCTCCGCGAGGGGGAGCAGCCGCGTGGCGAGTCGCTCCAGCAGGGCGAGCACCGCGTCGACGTCGATGGTCAGCTCCGACCCGTTGCGAGCCAGCCGCGCCCGTGCGTTCTCGGCCCCTTTCTCCACGACCTCGCGCAGCCGCTCCGGGTGGCGAAGATCGAGCACCCGGACGCCGCGGCGCGCGATCTTGTCCTCGTACGCCGGCCCGATCCCTCGACCGGTCGTGCCGATCGCCTTGCTGGAGGCGCTCGCGCCGTCGACCTGCTTGTGATACGGGAGCACCAGGTGCGCGCGCTCGCTCACGTACAAGCGCCCCTCGACGTCGATGCCCGCCTTCACGAGGCCGTCGATCTCGTCGAACAGGGTGTCGGGATCGAGCACGACGCCGTTGCCGATGGCGCAGCGCACGCCGGGATGGAGGATGCCGCTCGGGATCTGGTGGAGGACGAAGCTGCGGTCGCCGAGGTCCACGGTGTGACCGGCATTGGCGCCGCCCTGGTAGCGCACGACCCAGTCGGCCCGTTCAGCCAGCACGTCGACGAGCTTTCCCTTCCCTTCGTCGCCCCACTGAGCACCGACGACGACGACGACACGCGAATCCGGACCGAACATGACACTCCCGAGGACGAGCCGACCGCACACACACAAAACGCCCCGCGAGGCGCGGGGCGTTGGTTCAATCTAGGTCCACCCGGGAGGGAGTCAACCGCCGCCCTCCTCCGACGGCCGGCGAGGCTAGACGAGCGCCGTGAAGAGGATGATCGCGGCCATGGCGAGGCCGATCGCGACCTTCATCGCCGCGGCGACCGCGCGGCCGATGAGCGCGCCCGTGGCGACGCGCGTCGCGTCGCCGACGCTGCTCTGCGTGAGCTGCGCGATGAATGCGCCGACGAACGCACCGACGAACGCCCCGATCACCGAGCCGACGATCGGGACCGGCACCCCCATGAACGCGCCCACCATGCCGCCGATGATCGCCCCCCAGCTCGCGCGTCGCGAGCCGCCGTACTTGCGCGTGTACTTGCCCGTCAGCGTGAACTCGATCAGCTCGCCGACGAGCGCCATCAGCGCGACCACGATCGTCGTGAACACGCCGATCGACCCCGGCACGAGCAGCGAATAGCCCAGCGCCGCGCCGGCCATGATCCAGGTACCCGGCAGGCCGAAGGGGATCATCACCAGCCCGAGCACCAGGCAGGCGATCAGGATGAGGATCTCCATCAGGCGAGCGCCTCCACGGCGCGGGCGAGGAGCGTCGCCACCTCGTCGATCCCCTCGCCGCGCAGCGTGGCGAGGGAGTCGTGCGGCGTGTGGATGCGCCGTAGCGTGGCCAGCGAGCCGCGGCTGACCGTCAGGGCCGTCCAGCCGCGGTCGGCGAGCGCCACGGAATCGGTGAGGAGGCCGAGCGGCATGCGCCGCACGCGCGGGGGACGCGGTGCCACCGTGGCGAGGGTCTGGATGAGCGGCGTCGGCGCCGCGCCGGAATACATGATCGTCAGCTCTCCCGCGTCGTCGACGCCATCACAGTTGAGTGCCGTTCCTGGTCGCACGTCCCGCGCCCACGCGCGCGCCCCGGCGAGGCCGAGCTCCTCCGCGCTCGGGAGCAGCACCCCGAACATCGACTCCGGCCGCACCGCCACCGCCGCCGCCAGCACGGCGGCCACCCCGGACGCGTTGTCGACCGCGCCGTCGGAGCGCGTGCCCACCACGCTCGCCAGCACTGGCGGGGCGCCGAGCGCCGCGAGCAGCAGCGCGACCCACCACGCCGTACGATGCGGGAGCGCGGCGAGTTGCACCCCGGCGGCGGCCAGGGCCGCCACGAGCGCGAGCAGGAGAAGCAGGATGCCGGCCACCCGCATCAGCGACGGCACCGGTTGCGACTTGCTGTCCACGTGCGCGACGAGCCATATGCGCGGCGTCTCGCTTCCCCACGTCGCGACAAGGTTCTCGCCGGTGGCGCGCGACCAGGGCAGCGTCAGCACGGCGTCGCCCGTCATCGCCCGCGCGAAGCCGACCAGGATCAGCACCCCGAGCCCACACGTGCCGAGCGCGACATCGGCGCGCCCGTGCAGTCCGGCAATCGCCGCGAGCACGATCGTCGCCGTCGCGAGCGCACCGCCGATCGGCGTCGCGTAGCGGCCCGGGACGCGCGAATACTCGAAGGGTATCCGGCTCACCGTGAAGCCGGCCGCGTCGAGCACCCGGTGCGCGTAGTCGTGCGCGCGGGCTTCGGCATCGCTCCCCGCGGGTCGGGGCTCGCACGCGAGAACGGCGAGGTGGGCGACGCCCTCGCCCTCGCGCACGCGGGCCATCAGTGTGCTCCGGCCAGCTCCGCCGTCTGGATCAGGCCGTGGAGCGTCTCGCGCGCGGTCGGGCCGAGTGGACGAAGGGGCGGACGCGGGGCCCCACCGTGCAACCCCACCGTGTCCAGCGCGGCCTTGACACCGGCCACTCCCATCCCGCCGACGATGCGTGCCGCGAGTGGAGCGAGTCGAGCCTGCGCCGCGGCGGCGTCCTCACCCCCGGCGCCGCGCAGCACCTCGAGCGACAGCGCCGGCGCGAACAACGCCACGGCGAGGATGGCCCCGTGCGCGCCGAGGGACAGCGCCTCGCGCAGCAGCGTCCCGCTGCCCGTGAGGACCTTGAACGACTCGCTCTGCGCAGCGAGATACCCGCGCAGGAGGGCGGCGTCGCCGGAGCTGTCCTTCATCCCGACGATGTTCTCGTGCCGCGCCAGATCGGCCACCACGTCGGCGGGGAGGGCGAAGTGCATGTACTTCGGGATCGTGTACAGCAGCACCGGCACCGGGCTCTCGTCGGCGATCCGGCGGTAGTGGTCGCGCAGCGCGTCGCCGGTCATCGCGTCGCCGTAATAGTGGGGTGCCACGACGAGCACGCCGTCGGCGCCCCGCTCCGCCGCGACGCGGTTCCGCGCGATGACCGCACGCGTGGACTCGGCACCCGTGCCGACGAGGAGCGTCCGCCCCTTCGGGACCGCGGCGCGGGCCAGCTCGACGAGCCGCGCCCGCTCGTCCTCGTCCAGGAGCGCCGCCTCGCCGGTGGAGCCGGCGACGACCACGCCGTGCAGCCCTGCGTCGAGATGCGCCCGCACGTTGGCGACGAAGGCGTCGCCATCCACCGCGCCACTCGCGTCGAACGGCGTGACGACCGGTGCCAGGATTCCGTCGAGCGCGAACATCGATCGCTACGAGTTCAGGAAGTCGAAGGCCGCCGCGCCCTGAGTCACCTCGGACTCGGCCGGCGCCGCCTCGGCGGTCGCCGCCCCGGATTGGGTCGGCGCGGTGCGAGTGAACATTCGCATCTTCAGGGCGAAGTCCGACGGGTTGGTGGCGGCGCCCATCGCCGTCTCGAAGGTGACGACTCCCTCCTGCACGAGATCGGCCAGGTGCTGGTCGAAGGTCTGCATGCCGTACTGATCCCGCCCTTCGGCGATGTAGTCGCGAATCTCGCCGATCCGCTTGCCGTCGGCGATCATGTCGCGGACGGCCGGCGTGACGATGAGGATCTCCGCCGCCACGGCGCGGCCGTTCCCGTCCGCCCGCGGCAGCAGCCGCTGCGACACGACCGAATGGAGCGTCTCGCTGAGACGGATGCGCACCACTTCCTGCTCTTCCGGAGGGAACATCGCCATGATGCGCATGATGGTGCTCTGCGCGTCGGGCGTATGCAAGGTGGAGATCAGCAGGTGACCGGTCTCCGCCGCCTTGATCGCGGTGTCGATCGTCTCGGCGTCACGCATCTCGCCGATCATCACGACGTCGGGATCCTGCCGCAGGGCCGCCCGCAGGCCCATCTTGAAGTCTTGGGTGTCACTGCCGATCTCGCGCTGCGTGATCGAGCTCTGCGCGTCGGTGTGCAGGAACTCGATCGGATTCTCGAGCGTGAGGATGTGCCGGTTCTCGTGCGTGTTGATGTAGTTCACCATCGCCGCCATCGTGCTCGACTTCCCCGAGCCGGTGACGCCGGTGACGAGCACCATGCCGCGCTCGGCGGCGGCCACGCGGGCGAGCGTCGCCGGCAGCTTCAGCTGCTCGAACGTCGGCACCTTGAAGGGGATGACGCGCATCACGATCATGAAGCTCGAGCGCTGCTTCATGATGTTGACGCGAAAGCGCCCGATGCCGTTCGCCGACCAGGAGCAGTCGTAGTCGGTGAGGGTGTCGATGCGGGCCTTGTCGTCCTCGTTCGGCATGAGGTGCATGGCGATGGTGCGCGTCTGCTCCGGCGTCAGCGCCTGCTTGGTGAGCGGGACGAGCCGGCCGTTGATGCGCGCGCGGAACACGTCGCCCGCCTTGATGTGCAGGTCGGACGCGCCGCGGTCCACCGCCGCCTTGATGATCTTCTCCATTCAGTCAGTACCCAGCTTGGGTGTCGACGAGGTTGCGCAACGGCTCGCCACGCACATAGCGGCGCCAGTTGTCGAGGAACAGGTCGAGCTGCCGGGGCCAGAATCGGCCTGGCGACACCGGTGATACGTGCGGCACCACGAGCGCGTTCGGCAGGCGCCACAGCGGGCTCTCGGGCTCGAGCGGCTCACGACGAAAGACGTCGAGGACCGCGCCGCGCAACTGTCCCGCCGCGAGCCGGTCGGCCAGCGCCTGCTCGTCCAGCAGCGCGCCCCGCGCCACGTTCACCACGATCGCCCCGCGCGGGAGCAGGGCGAGCCGAGCGCGGGTCATCACCTCGCTAGTATCGGCCGTCAGCGGCGCGGCCAGCACCAGAACGTCCGCCAGGGGAAGCTGGGCGTCGAGCTGGTCCATCCCGACGACCTCGACGAACCCCGCCGGCGCTCCGAGCTCCGGGCGCCGCCGGATCCCGACGCAGCGCGCGCCGAGCGCGGAGAGCCGGCGCGCCGCCCCGCCCCCGAGACCGCCGGTCCCGAGAATGAGCACGCGACAGTCAGCCAGCTCCCGCACGGGCGAGTCGTCGGCGACGAAGAAGGCTTTGCTCCACTCGCCTCGGCGCTGCTGCGCGATGGCGACGTCGAGCCCGCGCAGGAAGTGCAGCACCCCGGCGACCACGAACTCGCCGATCGGCGCACCGTGGATCCCAGCCGAGTTGGTGACCGTGATGTCCGTCGCGCCGATCCCGGCGGAGAGCACGTTCCCCACACCCGCCGCGGCGCTGTGGAGCCAGCGGAGCCGATGCGCCGCCGTCAGGAGATCGCGCGTGAAGCCGAACCCGAAGTAGACCTCGGCATCGCCGATCGATCGGATCGCCTCGTCGCTGCCGCCGTCGGGGCCGTCGCCGTCCGAGCTCGTGGGCGCCTGGACGGCCACCACCTCCCACCCCTCCGGCGCCTCGCGCCGGACCCGGGCGAGCCCCTCGGGAGGAAGCGCCCAGTTCCGCGACTTCGCCGCCAGATCGACCAGCAGCGTGCGGCGATCAGTCAAGGTGAACCCCGAACACGTCCTCCCGGGCGAGAAGGGCCGCGGTCGCGATGTCGAACTGGCGCGAGGGTCCGGACAGCTTGAGCTCGAAGGTCCGGTCGCGGTCGTGGTCGAACATCTGCCGTCCCTCGATGCGGATGCCGTGGGCGTGGAGCGTGGTGGCGACGGTCGCTTCCTCCGTGCCGGGCCTGGTGCGGATGGTCGCGCTCACCGTGCGCCGCGCGCGGCGCACCCAGTGCTCGATCCGCCCCAATCCCCCGAGCACGAATGTAACCAGGAGCCCCGCGCCCATGCCTTCGATGTAATAGCCCGCCCCCACCGTCATGCCGATCGCGGCGACGACCCAGATCGTGGCGGCGGAGGTGAGCCCGGTGACCATCCCCTGCGCCTGCATGATCGTGCCCGCGCCGAGGAACCCGACGCCGGAGACGATCTGGGCAGCGATGCGGGCCGGATCCCCTACCCGATGGCCGTCGACCAGGCCGATTCGGGTCGAGACGTCCATCAGCAGGGCGGCCCCGATGCAGATCAGGATGTTCGTGCGCAACCCCGCCGGCTTCCCGGCGATCTCGCGCTCGAATCCGATGATGCCCCCGAGCACGACGGCCAGGGAGAGCTTGAGGAGGAGATCGGCGCGCAGGACGCGCGCGATCTCCACGAGCAAGGGAACGTCGACGTCCTGAGCGGCGATGATGGCGGGCTCCCGCCCGCCGGTGGGTCAGCGGGCGTCGAGGTCGTGCAAGTCACCGGGCATCGTGTCCGGCGAGGAATCGCCGTACGCCATGCTGCGGGCCTGGACCTCGAGCGCGTCGATGACCGCCTCGTCGGGCTCGGTCGGGGTATCGAAATTCCGGAAGACGGTGCTACCGCACTGATCGCACGACACCGCCGCCGGCACTTCCTGACTGAAGAACTTTTCCTTTCCGCAGGTGAGGCAGACCAGGGTGGTCACGCCCCGCACTCCGTCCTTGGCCATCGCGCGCTCGCTGTGAGGGTGGCAGGCGAGAGTGCAAGAGGCATGCGGAGAGACGATCCGCGACGCATCGAGGGAACGGGAATCGGGATGAGACCGCCAATCCGACTGCGTCAGCGAGGGGTTCCACGGCAACGCCGGCGGCGACAGCCCGTAATCCAGGAGCCCTTGCAGGCCGAGGAGGCCAACCGCCATCGCCACCGCCCAGCGGCGTTGGGCGGGACTGTGGGCGAAGGTCCGCGCGTAGAGGGCGCAGCAGGCCGCCACCAGCACGCCTTCGACGACGAAGTCGGCCGCGGGCAGATTGTACAGGTCGAGCCCGACGCGATCGGTCGGGCTCAACAATCCCTTGTGCGCGGTGAAGAAGTCGGCCGGCCAGTGGAGCAGCCAACCGGCCAGGATCAGCCACCCCCCGGGACGGCGGAAGACGATGACGTACAGCGCCGCCGCGGCGAGCCCGCCGGTCAGGAGCCCCGGTAGGTAGTGGGTATAGAGCCCCATCTCGACGCGGTTCCGCACGAGACCGAGCGCCGTCTCCAGCCAGTCGGGGCCGTAGCAGGCGAGGGTGAGCGGTACGATGGGAACGCGCGGATCGCGGGTCTTGAGCGCGAGCGCGACCGCCGCGTGGCCGGCGTACACCTCAGCGCCGCCGGCGGATGCGCCAGTCGGCGATGGTGACGACGAGCAGCGGGAGCGTCAGCAGAAAGGCGAAGCCGCGGGCGCGGGCGGTCCAGTCACGGGCGAGGCCGAGGACCCGGAGCACCGCCTCCGCGAGATCCATTCAGGAGTTCGGGAGCGATCGACTTCGGGCGCAGCCCTCGCACAGCGTCGCGCTGGCGGAGAGGTGCGCGCCGCAGCTCACGCACAGCGAGTAGACCCGCACGCCGTGCCGCGAGACGTCGCGCAGGATCGGGCGCGACGTGGGCAGGTCGTGCAGAAGGCCGGCCGCGGAGGCGGCCGATGAGCGGCGCAGGGCGCGCCACGCACGCCACCGGCGAAACCGGCTCAGAAGCTCACGGAGGGACTGCATCGGTCGCTCGCTCGTACGGATCCACCTACCGGGCGCCCGCCCCGTGGTGGACGCCGCTGGAGTCTCGAAGCGCAAGAGACATGCGCATCGAGGGACCATCGTGTCCGTGAGCCGCGTCACGCGAAGCCCATTCGCTCGCGCACGCCGTGGATCGTCTCCGCCGCGAGAACCTTCGCCCGCGCGGCGCCGGTGGCGAGCGCGTCCTCCACGAGCCCGGGCTCCGCGGCGAGCCGCTCCGCCCGCGACCGGATCGGCACCAGCTCGGTCTCGATCGACTCGGCCAGCACCTTCTTGCAGTCGATGCAGCCCCAGCCGGCGGTGCTGCACTGCACCGCCACGTGCTCCACCGTCGCCGGCGGGCTGAACGCCTTGTGGAGATGATAGATGTTGCAGACCTCCGGCGTTCCGGGATCGGTCCGCTTGATGCGCTTCGGATCGGTGACGGCGGGGCGGAGCTTCGCCCAGATCGAGTCGCGCGGCTCGAGCAAGGCGATCGTGTTGCCGAGCGACTTCGACATCTTGGCCTGGCCGTCCAGCCCCATGATGCGGCGCGTCGGCGTCAGCAGCGCCCTGGGCTCGGGGAAGAAATCGGCGTCCGGCGAGAACTGGTTGTTCCACCGGCGCGCGATGACGCGCGACAGCTCGAGGTGCTGCACCTGGTCCTCGCCCACGGGCACCGTGTCGGCGCGATAGAGGAGGATGTCGGCCGCCTGGAGCACCGGATAGTTGAGGATGCCGGCGTTCACGCTCTCCTGGCGCTGCGACTTCTCCTTGAACTGCACCTGGCGCTCGAGCTCCCCGAGGGGCGTGATGGTGTTGAAGATCCACGCCAGCTCGGTATGTTCCGGCACGTCGGACTGCACGAAGAGGCTCGCACGCGCGGGGTCGATCCCGGCCGCGAGCAGCCCGACGGCCATCTCGCGGCGGCGCGCGCGGAGCTGCGCGGGCTCGAAGGGAATGGTGATCGCGTGGTAGTCCACGATGCAGAAGAGCGATTCCGCCTCCCGCTGCAGCGCCACCCAGTTCTTGACCGCACCCAGGTAGTTGCCGATGTGCAGCTCACCGGAGGGCTGGATCCCGCTGAAGATACGTGCCATCCCGAGAACGTAATGAGCGCGTCTGACGCGTCGCAAGCAAACATGGAAGCCGACGTCGCGCCGGCAGCGAGCCATGCCGAGCGCCGTGCGCTGCTCGCCACCTGCGTCGCGGCCGCGGCGCGTGCCGCCGAGGTGGTCCGCGCCGGCGCGGAGCGTCGCGCCTCGCTCACCTGGGAATCGAAGGGGCGCTTCGACTTCGTGAGCGACGTGGACCGCGCGAGCGAGGCGGCCCTCGGCGACGTGATCCGGCAGCGCCACCCCGACGCGACCCTGCTCGCCGAGGAAGGCTCGCCCGACGCGGGCGCGACGCGCGGGCTGGTCTTCGTCGCCGACCCCCTCGACGGCACGACGAACTTCCTCCACGGCCTCCCGTGGTACGCGGTCTCGATCGCCGCGCTCGTCGACGGCGTGCCGGCCGCGGGCGCGATCATCAACGTCCCGACCGGCGCGCTGTTCACGGCGACGGCGGGTGGCGGCGCCCGTCATGCCGGCGCGCCGATGCGCGTCAGCGAGATCGCCGACCCCGCACGCGCCCTCATCGCGACCGGCTTCCCCTTCACGCGGGAAGAGGAGATCGCGCGCTACGTCCCGATGCTGCCGGCGGTGATGCGGGCAACGTCGGGGATCCGTCGCGCCGGCGCCGCCGCGCTCGACCTGGCGGACGTCGCCTGCGGGCGCTATGAGGCGTTCTGGGAGCTGCGCCTCTCCCCCTGGGACATCGCCGCGGGCATCCTGCTCATCCGCGAGGCGGGCGGGATCGTCACGACGCTCGACGGCGCCCCCTGCCCCGTCGCCGTCACGTCGTGCGTCGCCGGCAACCCATCGATGCATCGCTGGCTCATCGACACCCTTGTCAACCGTGAACCGTGA
>JABFYH010000129.1 GCA_013361335.1 Gemmatimonadaceae bacterium
CAAAGGCTTTGCGGTCGGACTTCAACTGTTTATATTTCGGATCCCACGACGAATTCCGGGCATTGCACGCGGGAGCGGCCAGCCGTTCCCGCCCCTTCCTCGCGTCGGCCCGCCGCGGCACAAATCCCCAGGAGACGAGCGCATGCGTCCACCCCGGTATCTGCAGAACGTGCTGCTCGGCGCCAGTGCGCTGCTCGTCGCGAGCGCGCACTTCCTCCCCGAGCGGCAGCAGACCGGGCCGGTGCTGACCGCGGCCGTGGACTTCGTGAGCCCGAAGCGCGTCGAGAGCCCGACCGGCTCGGAGCACGTCGTCGCCACCTTCACGAAGGCGGCGGTGGAGCGGTTCGCCGGCGCGGTGCGTCCGCTCAGTCGGCCCCGTGCACTCGAGGACGCCTTTCGCAGCTACTTCGCCTACAAGACCGCTCACCCGGGCGACGTGAAGAAGCCCTTCCTTTACTTCGTGGACTACGGGCTGCCGAGCACCACGCCGCGCGGGTACGTGTTCGACATGGATTCGCTGCGGGTGGTGGATGGACCATTCACCGTGGCGCATGGCCGCGGGTCGTCGACGAGCCAGTACGGTGTGCCGACGCGATTCTCCAACGCGTCGGGTAGCGCGGCGACGTCGCTCGGTCTCTATCTCACCAAGTCGACGTACGACTTCCACGGTCACGCGGGTGGCCAGGCGTACAGCGCCGTAGGGATGCGGCTCGTCGGCGTGTCCGAGGGCTTCAACGACAACGCGTTCGCCCGCCGGGTGGTGGCGCACGGCGCGCCGTACGTGACCTCGACCAAGGCGGGGCGCAGCGAAGGCTGCCCGGCCATGGAGCCGGCTCGCGCCGAGCGGCTGCTGCCCAAGCTCGCCGACGGTGGAATGGTGTTCCTGTTCGCGCCGGACGAGAATTGGATGGCGCGCGATCCATGGATCTCGGCAACCACCGAATAGGCGGGACGACGCGCATCGCTTCTTTCCGCGGGTGACGCGGGCGCAACCCATGCGGGTCCGTAGGGTATGCTCGCGCGTCGGGCCGGATGGGCCGGCCAGGCGTCGGATCTGGAGGAGCGTATGAGCAGACTGAGCAGTGCGCGGCGCGCCGCGCTCGTCGTCGCAACCCTGGGACTCGGAGGTCTCGCCTCCACCGCCGCCGCGCAGCGCACGACGCCGCGGCCCGCGCTCGGCCCACGTCCGGTGCCCCCCGCGCCGACCACCCCGTATCCCGGCGCGACGGTGACGATCGATCCCCGGCTGTACGCGCCGCAGTTCGGTCATCGGGGTCGCGGACATCAGAGCATGGTCGGCTACGGTCAGGTACCGGTCTATTATCCGAGCGTCGCTTACGGGATGGGCGGCGGGGTCTACGACACGAATGGCCGCCCGCTCTGGAGCGCCTACGAGGCGCAGGCTGCCACGCCGATGCCGTCATCCGGCGGCGAGTACGGCGGTGGCTCGACACCCGATCTCAGCGGGTCGCCGTACACGGTGATCGACGGCGGCACGATGGTCGTGGATTTCGGCAACGGCGACCGCCGCGCGGTGCCCTCGTGCGCGGCGGTGGAGAAGGCCGGCACCCCCGACGGCCAGCCGCGCACGGTTTTCTACCGCCCACCGGCGTACGCGCTCGTCCTGCGCGCGGGCCAGCACGGTCAGGTCCTCGGCCGCCCGACTGCCGGTGCGAGAGTGTGCTACACGATGGACGCGTACGGGCGGGTGGTGCTCGCGTACTGAGTCCTGGTGACGGCTGACCGCTACGTTCGGCGGGAGGCGTACGGCGCGCCGTGCGGCGTTGCGGCGAGAGGCGTACGGCGTGAGGATTCGGAACAGGTGTCGGTTGGGTGAGAGCGGCTGAGGGGCGATCCCCCGGCCCTCCGTGCTTCTCACGCCGTCATCCAACCAGCACCTATTCCGACAGAGTCGCTCCCGGTCCCGCCGTCGAGCCGCCGTTCCCAAACCAGCAGCCGCCACCGATTCCCCACGCCGTACGCCTCACGCCGCCCGTCACCTAGGGATCCTCTGATGCGCCGTCTCCTGCCCGTCGCTCTCGTGTTCGCCGCCGTCGCGCCGGTTCGTGCACAGACGGTGCAGTACACATCACCCGCCGGCGTCTCATATCGCGCGCAGGCCGACACTGGTCCCGTGCGCCGCGCCGAGCAGGCGCTGGCGGCCGAGCCGCGGAACGTTCAACGCTTCATCGCGCTCGGCGTCGCGCAGGCCGGGGCGCGACAGATGCGCGAGGCGGTGGAGACGTTCACGCGGGCGCTCGCCGTCGCGCCGAACGACCCGATGCTCTATCGGTGGCGCGGTCACCGCAACCTCTCCGTGCGCCGCTTCGACGAGGCGATGGCCGACCTCACGCGTGGCTACGGCATGGACAGCACGAACTACGGCATCCTCTATCATCTGGGCGTGCTGCGCTTCGTGCGCGGCGACTTCAATGCGGCGGCCGACGCCTTTGCCCGCGCCCAGCCGCATGCCCCCGACGGCGGTGAGCTGGCGGGAGCGACCGACTGGCTCTGGATGTCGCTGCAGCGTGCCGGCCGCGCGAGAGAAGCGGCGGCGATGCTCGCGCGGCGGCCGGACACCCTGCCCGCGACCAACGCCTACGTCCGCCGCCTCAAGCTGTATCGCGGCGAGATCGGGCCCGAGGCGGTGGTGACGCCGAGCGACACGGGCGACGTCGACGTCGCCACGCTGAGCTACGGGCTGGGCAACTGGTATCTGGTGAAGGGCGACACGGCGCGCGCCCGCGAGCTGTTCCGGCGCTCGATCGCGTCAGGCGGATGGCCGGCCTTCGGATTCATCGCGTCGGAAGCGGAGCTCGCGCGACTGCGCTAGCGGCGCCGCACCAGGACACGCTTCGGGATCATCATGTGGACGCCTACGTTGCCGTCCACCAGCTGGGTGATGTGCGCATCCGCCGCCATCGACGTGGCCTGATAGGCCTGCACCTGGCTGATCCCCGCCGTCTCCTGGAGGAAGTGCACCATCTCGCGGATCGCCGTCCGTGTTGCAACGACGAGTGACGTATCTGATCCCATGGCGATCCAGTGCGTCGGCGTTTCGGCGCGCGGCCACTCGAGCTTCATGTCCTTCCGTACGACGATCCGCAGCCGTCCCCGAAGGTTCGTCTCGATCGCGGTCTGGTCGACTTCCCCGTCGCCCTGCGCGGCGTGGCCGTCGCCCACCTCGAGCAGCGCACCGCGCACGAACACCGGGATGTAGAGCGTGGTCCCCGCCACCAGCTCCTTGTTGTCGAGATTTCCGGCGTGTCGGCCCGGCGGATTGCTGCTGACGCGGCCGAGCGCGGGCGCCGGCGCCACGCCCATGGAACCGAAGAAGGGGCGGAGCGGCACGACGATCCCGGGAGCGACCTCCGCGGTCATCCTCTTCCGGTCGAGATGAATCAGCGTGCTCACACGCTGCTCCCCACAGAGCTCGCGCACGAAGCCGCTGCATCCGTTGTAGCCGTAGGCGAGCGGGAGGGTG
Source organism: Gemmatimonadaceae bacterium (assembly GCA_013361335.1). Classification (GTDB taxonomy): domain Bacteria; phylum Gemmatimonadota; class Gemmatimonadetes; order Gemmatimonadales; family Gemmatimonadaceae; genus AG11. Next base: position 3,485 of record JABFYH010000129.1, read on the forward strand.
ATGCGCTGGATGCGCACCTCCAGCACGTCGCCGGAGTCGGCGCCCTCGACGTAGATGGGTCCCGTCAGGATGTGCCCACCGGGCCCCTTGAGCGCACCGGTATCCTGGGAGACGATGTCGCGCAGATGCTGCGGGACGTCGGCGGCCGCGACGCCGATCCGCTCCAGACCGGCGGGGGAGTTGGTGAGCATCGTCTCGACGTCGACGATGTCGCCCGACTGGATGCGCAGCGCAGGGCGCGCGTCGGACCAGTAGTACCCGTAGGCGACCGTGCTCGGCGTCGCGTCGAGCCGGTGGACCGTCTGCGCCAGCGCGGCGACCGACGGGATGGCGAGCAGCAGGCCGAGCGACGCAAAACGGGAGCGCATGCGCGGCGGGTTGAGGGACAGGTGAACGCGATGACGCACTATCGATGCTCCTTGCCGGCCATGGGAGTCTACCGTGATTGCTCCTGAATGTACTTGCCACAGAGGACACAGAGAACACAGAGAACGGCAAGTGCTTTGCTCTTCTCTGTGTCCGCTGTGGCCAAAGGCTCTTGCAGTGGTTGTGGTCAAAGGGCTGGCACCGGCGCGACAGTGCTAGCTTTCGATCCGTGAAGAAGCTCGAGCGACTGGACGAAGCGCGCACGCCGGATGGGACCGTCCTGGCGCTCTACCGTCACGACGGCGACTACCTGATTCGCGCCGACGGCGCGGAGCTGATGTCGACCCGGCATCATCACTCCGAGGATGCGCTCGCGGAGCTGGCGTGCCGGCCGCTCCGCGAACATGCGGCGACGCGGGTGCTCATCGGCGGGCTGGGGCTCGGTTTCACCCTCAAGGCCGCGCTGCGCATCCTCCCGGCCGACGCCGTCGTCGTCGTGGCCGAGCTGGTGCGCGCCGTGATCGACTGGAACGAACGGCCCGACTACGGCCTTGCCGGCGCGGCGCTGCGCGATCCTCGCGTCGAGCTCCGCCACGGCGACGTCGCGCTGGTGTTGCGCGAGCGGGCCACTGCGTGGGACGCGATCATGCTCGACGTCGACAATGGCCCGGACCCGATGACCACCTCGGGCAACGGCGCACTCTACGGGGACGCTGGTGTACGCATGTCGGCCGAGGCGCTGCGGCCCGGTGGGCGGCTGGTGTACTGGTCGGCGCAGGACGACCGGAAGTTCGAGCGGACGCTCCGGCGCGCGGGGCTGGCGGTGAGCACCTCACGGGTCTGGTCGCACGGAACGTCCGGGGTGCTGCACACGCTGTTCGTCGCGACGAAGAACGACTAACGCTCCACGCTCCGCACCGGCCAGCAGTCCGCGAGCATCGCCCGGGCGCGGCGGAGCCTCGGCCAGGCGCTGCGGTTGATCGAGGATCTGTTGCAGCTCGCGCGCGCGGAAGGCGCACAGCTCGACGTGAGGCGCGAAGCCGGTGAACCTGACCGAGATCGCGCGCGACACCACCGAGGAGTTCCGTGCGCAGGCGGAGCGGAAGGGGCTGGCGCTGGAGCTCGACCCGACGGCGGACGGCGTCGTCGTGCAGAGCGATCCCGCGCGCGTGCGGCAGGTGCTCTCGAACCTCGTGTCGAACGCGGTGAAGTACACGGACCAGGGGCGGGTCACGGTGCGCGTGCTCGCCGATGGCCGGCGTGGGGCGATCGAGGTCGCCGATACGGGAAGCGGCATCCCGGCCGACCGGCAGCCGCTCGTCTTCGAGGAGTTCGTGCGGCTCGATCCGCACGGGGCGCCGGGTGCGGGAGTGGGCCTCGCGATCAGCCAGCGGATCGTTCAGGCGCTGGGCGGGGAGATCACCCTCACCAGCGAGGCGGGACAGGGGAGCCGCTTCGTACTCTGGCTCCCGGCGTCAGGCTCGGTCAGTTCGGACGGGTCGTCGCGTCCAGCCGGAGCCGCACCCAGCCCTCCGGCACCGAGTCATCGGTGACCGCCCCGCTGGCGTAAACGCCAAGGCGTTCGACGGCGGACGTCGGCGTGTCGGCGCCGGTCCCCTCCACCCAGGCGACGAAGGCGTCGCGCGTCTCGTCGGCCATGCGCAGCTCGCGGGCAGGCGCGATGGGGCGATCGGGGCGCCAGCTCCGCGCCAGCCGCGCGATCGTCCGCTCGAAGTCGTCCAGCCGCCGCCCCGCGGGCTCCGCGCCGGCTCCGGCTCGTTGGATCAGGTAGTTCAGGGTGAACTCGACATGGACTGGCATAGGGAGGTGCAGATGACGCACTCCTCATGCTTTCCACCGGTTGTCCACATCCAGCGGCGCCTACTGCTGCTTGACGAAATGCGCCACGCCGCCGAGGCCTCGGTAGCTGCCGACGATGGTGTCGCCGCGGATCTCGCCGGTGAACACCTCCATCGTGTCGGTGGCGGACCACCCGCGCAGCAGCGCCAGCTCGATGCGACCATTCCGCGTCGTGCCGAGGATCCCGCAGACCGCGCAGCCGGGATCGCCGAAGCCGACGCGCCGCTGGCTGCGGCCGCTCAGCGCGTCCGCCTGATCGCTGCGCGCGGCGGGTGATTCCACGTAGAGCTGGAGCTGGAGGTATGGGCTGACCGACAGCTCCTGCGCCGACCCGACGGGGACGAAGGTGCCGGCGGCGGGCCCGGACTGCGGCGCGACGACGGTGAGCTGCTCGTACCGGAGGCGAACCAGCGATCCGAACACGCCGAGCCCACCCTGCACGCGGTTCACCAGCCCCGCGCCGGAGATGGCGTCGTTGTGCGAGCGGTACCAGTCGTAGTAGTTGGAGTCCACCGCCGACACGGTGACGGCCTGCGGAAAGCCCGGGATGAAGACGTGCCGCAGCGCGTCGGTGTCGACGTTGCGCAGGTCGCCGGGGAGCCGCACCCGCGTGCTGTCGGTGAAGAAGGCGCGCGGGCCGAAGGGCGTCTCCACCCGCACGAAGTAGCTGCGCGCACCCGCCGCGGCCGGCCACTCCACGAGCGCGGTGTCGCGCGAGCGATCGAAGGTCAGCGACACCGCGACGTCCGCGGCCGCGCCGCCGGGCACCGACGTCTCGGCCGAGAGATTCTCGCCGGCGAGGGTCTGCACGAGCAGCTTGTAGGTCCCTCCGCGGACGAGCGCACTTCCGGGCAAGTCGAAGCGATAGACGCCGAATCCCTTGCCGTCGCTGCGCACGGCGCTGTCCTCGAGCCCGATCAGCGTCCGGCCGTCGGGGGTGACGAGCCGGACGAAGGCGTTGGATTCGGTGATCCCGGCGTCGGTGAAGATCGGATCGGGCGCATCGAACGGCGAGCCGACGACGGCCACGGAGCCGGTGCGCGTACGCTCGAGCAGCATCACCTGCGACGGAGCGGTGGCGCTCAGCACGGCGTGCAGGGCGACGCGCGAGTCGGTGCGCGGGATGCTCACCTTCTCGATCTCGCAAGCCGAGCAGAGCAGCGAGAGCAGCGTCAGCCCGACGATCCGCTCAGAACGCAACGCGCACCCCCGCGGTGGGGAGGATCGGGAACTGCGAGATGGCGCGGCGCGTCGGGGCGTCGGTCGAGTAGTCGTACAGGTAGACGAAGACGTTCTTCGCGTTGTAGGCGTTCGCGATGCTGAGGTACGGCGCGACGGTCGCCCCGCGCGCGAGGTACTCGCGCGAGACGTCGACGTCGAGACGGTGCGAGGCGGGAAAGCGCGCGGAGTTCCGCACGCCGCCCAGCGGCTCGAGGAAGAGCTGCGGGTCGCCCGTGCCCCAATGGTCGAGCGACGGATCGTACGCGCGACGCACGATCTGGCCGACGATGGGCGTGTAGGGCGTGCCGGTGGCGAAGCCGAAGCGCGTGCCGATCCGGTACTTCGCCATGCGCCAGGTGGCGACGAGGTTGATGTCGTGCCGCCGGTCGTGGCCCGGCGCCCAGCGCACGCTGTCGCGCGACCGGGTGCTCCGCCCGAACGAATAGGAGAGCCACCCCGCCGCCCCCGACGCGCGCTGCCAGCGCGAGAGCAAGTCGACACCGTAGGCAAGCCCGGTAGCAGATAAAAACTCGTCGCCGCGTACCGACGGATCCTCCGCCCAATTGGCCTCCAGCACGCGATCGTACCGCTTGACGTAGCCCTCCACGCGCAGCGATCCCGACTCGTAGCGCCGCTCCACGCCGGCCACGTAATGCCACGCCGAGGCGACGGGAGTGAACGAGTCGCTGGCGATCCAGATGTCGAAGTAGCGCAGGGCGCCGTCCCCCGCGAGCGAATGCATGAACTGCGTGACTCGGCCGGCGCCCGCGGTGAGGGCGAGCTCCGGGGTGGCGAAGTACTTGACCGACAGGCGCGGCGAGAGCGCGGCCCACTGGCGTCCCGTCAGCCCTTCCGCACGCATGCCACCCTCGACGAGCCATCGCGGCGAGAGGCGCCACAGGTCGCCCACCCACGCCGCGGCCGAAGTGGGGCGCTGCACGAAATCGAAGTCGGTGGTCGCGGTCTGCTCGGAGCCGGATGCGTAGCGCACGCGATAGGTGGCGACGTCGTAGCCGAGCGTGAGATCGTGCGCCGCGCCATGCGTCACGAGCGAGGCGCCGACCCGGACGTCGCTGATCTCGCTCCGCTGGCTCAGCGCGCCGGCGCCGAGGTCGAGCCGCGTGGAGAAGGCGGAGGTGGAGAGGCGCTGCTCGATCGTGGCGCGATCGCCGAGCTCCTTCACGAGGGTCACGCCCAGCACCCGATTGCCCCAGTCGAACGCCCACTCGCCGGCGCTCGCGCGCGTCGGCGCGGTGTCGGTCGCGAACTCGGCGAGGTTCGCGTCGAGCACGTCCTTGCCGGCGTAGCCGGTCACGCTCACCCGGGCGTTGCCGGGGAGAGCGTACGCCGCGTGGCCGTGGAAGTCGCGGAAGTGATAGGGGAAGATGTTGTCGGTGAACACCCTCGTGAGCGCGTCGGCATATGTGCGGCGGCCGGCGAGGCTCCAGGTGCCTCTGCCGTCGGCCAAGGCGCCGGCGAGCCGGCCGCTCGCGGCGAGCGCCGACACGTCCGCCGAGCCGTGCATGCCGGCCCTGGGCTCCTCGGCGGACTGCACGTCGAGCACGCTCGACAGCCGGCCCCCGTAGCGCGCGGGGAAGGCGCCGGTCATCAGCTCGATGCCGCCGACCGTGGCGTCCATGAAGGTGCTGAACAACCCGCCGAGGTGGAACGGATTGTAGATCGGGTAGCCGTCGAGCAGGACGAGGTTCTGATCGGCTTCGCCGCCGCGCACGGTGAGCCCGGTGTTGTAGTCGTTGCGCGCGACGACGCCGGGGAGCAGCTGCACCAGGCGCACGACGTCCGGCTCGCCGACGCTCGGCACGCCGGCCATCGCGGCGGCCGACATCGTGACGGTGGCGATGTTCGGCCTGGAGAGGAAGATCTCGACGTCGGCGGCCTGCGCCGTGGTGTGCACGGGGAGGAGCTGCTGGACGTCGCGTTGCAGGGTGACGTCCACGCGCACAGTGTCGCCCGCGGGGACCTGAATCGCCCGTTCGACAGCGCCGAAGCCGAGCAGACGCACCCGGAGCGTGGCTTCGCCGGCCGGGACCCGGCCGATCAGATAGCGGCCGTCGGATCTCGCCGTCGTGCTTCTCGCTCTGCCGGCGATGGAGACCACGGCGCCCGCGGCTGGCACGCTCGCCGAGGTGCTGTCGGTCCGCGCGGTGATCCGCCCGGCCACTGCACCCATGGTGGGGGTCTGGCCGGCGAGGAGCGCAGGTGTGAGCGCGATCAGCGCGCCGCGCGCGCCGAGGCGGACGAAGGACGACACAGGCTGCTAGGATTCGGGTGGCCTATGTTAGTCCGGGTGCCCGGCAGCCGTCAGGGTCGGCGGCGCCATTCCGATCCCCGCGCGCGACTCTCATGTCCCCATTCGTCGAATCCATCCGCGGCGAGTATCTCCGCTACAAGGCGCTCGCCGAGGCGGCCATGGATCAGCTGGACGAGGCTCAGCTCTGCGTGACCGGGCCGAGCGGTGGCAACTCGATCGCGGTCATCTGCTGGCATGTCGCCGGCAACCTCCGCTCGCGCTTCACGGACTTCCTCACGAGCGACGGCGAGAAGCCGTGGCGGCGGCGTGAGGAGGAGTTCGCGGCGCGCACGGTGACGCGGGCCGAGCTGCAGGCGAAATGGAACGAGGGGTGGGAGGCGCTGCTGGGGGCCCTGGCGTCGTTGCGCGACGAGCAGCTGCAGCAGACGGTGACGATCCGGGGGCAGCCGTTGCGGGTGCACGAGGCGTTGCATCGCTCGCTCTCGCACGCCAGCTACCATGTCGGACAGATCGTCTATCTGGCCAAGGCGATCCGTGGACCGGCGTGGCGCTATCTCAGCATCCCGCCCGGCGGGTCGGACGCGTACAACCAGGCGCCGACGAAGGACAAACCGTCGGCGCACAGCGCGGCGCTGGAGCAGGGGCGTTGAGCGAGGAAACGCGCGCCGTGTTCGCGATTCAGATCGCGATTGCGGAGACCCGCTCCAGCCCGTCGAATGGCGTCCGGGAGCTTGGCTGGCTGCACGACCTGAACTGAAGGGCGCCGGTCAGCCCTTCAGCAAGCGGTCGAAGTGTTCGCGGTTGATCGCGTAGCACTCGCACGACGCCCCTTCCAGTCCAGCGTGATCGAGGATCGTGACGCGGCCCCTCACGTAGCGGATCAGGCCGGCTTTCTGAAGCTTGCTGGCGGCGAGCGTCACGCCGGGTCGGTGCACGCCGAGCATCTGCGCCAGCACGGCGTGGGTCAGGGTGAACGACTCGCCGTCGACGCGGTCGCGCGCCGTCAACATCCATTTGGCGCAGCGCTGCTCGAGCGAGTGGCGGGCGTTGCACGCCGCTCCCTGACCGACCTGATCGACGAAGGCGAGAACGTATCGGCCGATCAGATCGCGGAGCACCGGAAGCTCGGGGAGCGCGGCGTTCAGCGACGCGAAGGGGACCGTGAGAATCTCCCCCGCGTGCTGAATCGTGAGCTTCGAGGTGTTGAAGGTCGTGCCGAACAGCACGGAGAAGCCAGCCATTCCTTCCCGCCCAACCGTGGCGGCTTCGACCAGCTCGCCGCTCGCCGGCCGGACCACCGAGATGATGGCATCCTCGGGGAAATAGGCGTGCTCGAGATGGGAATCTGCCTCCGCGAGGACGTCGAACAGCTCGAACTTCCGTCGCTCCGCTTGTGACAGGAGACGGCTGAGCTCTTCCAGCGGCAGCGCCTCCAGAAGGTGGTTCGATACTGCCGTTTCGGTGTCGGGCATGGTGTTCTCCGGTCGAGCGAGCTTGCCCGGTACAAGGAATATGCCGTCTGGTGCGGACGAGCCCGCATCTCGGCCTTCCGAGCTGATCCGGGTTGCACCCGGTCCCGGGTGTGTGCAGGTTCTCGTGCTTCTCGCGCAGGATGCTTCGACGTCGCGGCCCCGCCCCCCACGCCCGGATGCCATGAGCAACCTCCACGTCCTCGATTTCGCCGTCATCGGCGGGTACTTCGCCGTCCTCCTGTGGATCGGCGTCTGGGCGGCGCGCCGAGAGAAGGTGCTGAGCTCCGACTATTTCCTCGCCGGCCGCGACGTGGGCTGGCTCGCCGTGGGCGCGAGCCTGTTCGCGTCGAACATCGGCAGCGAGCATCTCGTGGGGCTGGCCGGCACCGGCGCCGCGAGCGGGCTCGCCGTGGGGCACTTCGAGTGGATCGCCTGCTTCATGCTGCTGCTGCTGGGATGGCTCTTCGTTCCATTCTACCTGCGCAGCGGCGTGTACACGATGCCGGAGTTCCTCGAGCGGCGGTACAACTCCGCCGCGCGCTGGTACTTCACCTGGGTGTCGGTGGTGGGCTACGTGCTCACGAAGATCAGCGTCACTCTCTTCGCCGGCGGCGTGGTGATGCACGCCGTCACGGGGCTCGACCTCTGGACGAGCGCCGGCCTGCTGATCGTCGTCACGGGACTCTACACCATCGTGGGCGGGCTGCGCGCGGTGATCTACACGGAGGTGGCGCAGGCCGTGGTGCTCATCACCGGCTCGGCTGCCCTGATGTTCATCGGCTTGCACGAGGTCGGGGGGCTGGCGGGACTGCACGCGCGCCTCCCCGCCGACTTCTTCTCGATGTGGAAGCCGTCGAGCCATCCCGACTTCCCCTGGACGGGCGTCGTGTTCGGCGCACCGATCCTTGGCGTGTGGTACTGGTGCACCGACCAGCACATCGTGCAGCGGGTGCTCGCGGCGCGCAACGTCACCGAAGCGCGGCGCGGGACGATCTTCGCCGGCTACCTGAAGGTGCTGCCGGTGTTCATCTTCGTGCTGCCGGGCATGGTGGCAGCGGCGCTGTTCGCCGACGTCCGCAGCGGCGCGGCCGACACGGCCTATCCCGCGCTCGTGACGCGGCTGCTGCCGGCCGGCTTCAAGGGGCTGGTGCTCGCCGGGATGCTCGCCGCGCTCATGAGCTCCCTGGCGTCGGCGTTCAACTCCTGCTCCACCCTGCTCACCTGGGACGTCTATCGCAAGCTCAAGCCGCAGGCGACCGAAGCGGAGCTGGTGACCTTCGGCCGCGGCTCGACGATCCTGCTCGTGGGGCTCGGCCTCGCGTGGATCCCCTTCATGAAGTACGTGTCGCCGCAGCTCTACATCTACCTGCAGAGCGTGCAGGCGTACATCGCGCCGCCGATCGCGGCCTGCTTCCTGTTCGGCGTGTTGAGCACCCGATTGAACGGCGCGGGCGCGATGGCGGCGCTCGTCACCGGTCTCGTGCTCGGCGCGGCGCGGCTGGGGCTGGAGCTGGGGAAGTCGCACCTCACGCCGGGCTCCGCCTCGATGTGGTTCGCCAGCATCAACTTTCTCCACTTCGCCGCGCTGCTCTTCGTGCTCTCCACGGTGATCCTCGTCGGCGTGAGCTACGCGACGGCCCCACCGCCCTCGGCGCGGACGGCCGATCTCACCTACAAGACGGCCGCGGTGTCGGCGGTGGCCGACGACGACCCGAGCAAGCGCCGCGTCAACGTCCTGGCGTCGCTGCTGCTCGCGGCGATCATCGGCACACTCTGGTTCGTGTTCCGGTGAGCGGGAGAGCGACGACGTGAAGCTGGTCGCCTGGAGCGCGCTGGACGACGACGAGCGCAAGATCGCGAGCGCGCAGATGATCGTGCTGCTCGTGTGCGTGAGCCCGCTGCTGGGACTCCTCGCGGCGCTCGTCGGGCTGTTGTTCGGCAACCGCGCCTTCGCGACGGCCTTCTCCGCGAACCCGAAGGGCGTGCTGCTCGGCATCGCCTGGGTCGGGCTCTACCTGCTCGCGGGGATTCTCATCGGCGCGCGGCGGGCGATCGGCGGGATCCTCGGGCTCGCGCTCTTCATCTGGGCGCTGGTGGAGAGCTGGCGCCAGGGGCGGCTGCTGAGCTGGAACGCGGCGTTCGCGGTGCTGGG
>JABFYH010000060.1 GCA_013361335.1 Gemmatimonadaceae bacterium
AGGCGCAGGCCGAGATGACCAACGTGCTCGCCCAGAAGGTCTACTTCGACTTCGACCGCGATCAGCTGCGCGACGACGGTGCAGCGACGCTCGACGCCAAATCCGCGATCCTGCTCGCGAACCCCTCGATCACCCTCGTGATCACCGGGCACACCGACGAGCGCGGAACCGCCGAGTACAACCTGGCCCTCGGGCAGCGACGCGCGGCGACGGTGAAGCGCTATCTCGCCGGCAAGGGCGTGGGGGACGGACGCATGACGACGCAGAGCCTCGGCGACTCGCAGCCGGCGGCTGCGGGCAGCGACGAGAGCGCGTACCAGCAGAACCGGCGCGCCGAGTTCGAGGTGCGCGGTGTTCGGGGGGCGCTCGTGCGCCCGCGCGGCTGATGCGCGCCCGGACCGTCGCGCCCCTCGCGGCGCTGGTGCTCGGCGGCTGTCTGGCCTCGAAGCAGGACGTCTTTCTCCTCCAGAACCAGCTCAGCACGATGCAGGTCGCGTCGGCGCGGGCGGATTCCGCGCGCGCGGCGCAGATGCGGATGGTGCTCGAGCAGCTCGTGCAGTCCAACGATTCGATGCGCGCCGTCGGCAGCCGGCTGGCGAAGCTCCAGTCCACGGTGGCGACCGACCACTACGAGATGGGGCGGCAGATCCTTCAGATCCAGGAGCTGACCGGGCAGAGCCAGCGCCGGCTGCAGGAGCTGCGCGCGTCGCTGGAGGAGCGGAACCAGATGGCGGCTGCGCCGGCGCCGGTCGCGCCGTCGTCGGGGCCGGTGGATACGACCAGCCGGCCGGCCCCGGGTGGGCCGGGCCCCGCGCAACTCTTCCAGAGCTCGCTCGACCAGCTGCGCCGCGGCAGCTCCACCGTCGCCCGCCGGGGGTTCGAGGAGCTGCTGCGCAGCTATCCGACCTCCGAGGACGCGCCGGAGGCGATGGTCTACATTGCAGAGACCTACGCCGCCGAGCGGAACCAGGTGGCGGCGGACTCGGTATACGGGCTCGTGGTGCAGCGGTATCCGTCGTCCCCGAAGGCGGCGACCGCGCTGTACAAGCATGCGCTGTCGTTGCGCGCGGCCGGCCGGACGACGGCGGCGCGCGCGGCGTTCGACCGGATCGTGAAGGACTATCCACGCTCCGACGAAGCGGCGCTTGCGCGCGAGCAGCTGAGAACCCTCGGCCGGTAGGCGGGAGTCGCGAATGGGCAGTGCGGGCGAGATGCCGTTCCTGGATCACCTCGAGGAGCTTCGCTGGCGGATCATCTGGTCGCTCGCGGCGCTCATCGTGGGGGTCGCCGCAGCGTTCGTCCTCGTGTACCGCTTCGACCTGCTGACCTGGATGCAGGGCCCGATCCTCCCCTTCCTGCACGGGCACAAGCTCGTGTACACCCATCCGGGGGACGGCTTCTCGATCCTGCTCCAGACGTCGATCATGGTGGGGATCGTGATCGCGCTGCCGGTGGTGATCTGGCAGGTGTACGCCTTCCTCTCGCCGGCGCTGTATCGCCACGAGAAGCGGGTCGCGATCCCGGTGATCCTCGGCGCGGTGTTCCTGTTCGTCGTCGGCGCCGCGCTGGCCTGGTACTTCGTGCTCCCGATGACGCTGCGGTTCCTGTTCAACCTCGGCGACCGGGCGTTCGACCAGATGATCACGGTCTCGGAGTACTTCGGGTTCGTGAGCAGCATGGTGCTCGCGATGGGCGCGGTGTTCGAGCTGCCGATCGCGATCCTGCTGCTGTCGGCGTTCGGGCTGGTGACGCCGGGGTTCCTGGCGAAGTTCCGCCGGCACGCGCTGCTCGGCTCGTACATCGTCGCCGCGATCATCACGCCAGGCGATCTGTTCATCACGTCGCTCGCGCTGATGGCGCCGCTGTACCTGCTCTATGAGCTGAGCATCATCCTCTCGTGGCTGGTGGTGCGGAAGAGGCGCCAGGCGGCACTGGCCGAGGCGGCCGCGTCGGGGGAGGTTCCGGCGTGATGCGGTGGGCCCCGGCGGCTCTGGCGGCGCTGCTGTTCGCGGTGGCGCCGGCGGAGTCGCAGGTCGGCCGCCCCACACCGACTCCGGCTCCCGGACGCCGGCCCGTGCCTACCCGGCCCGACACGGTGCGCGGCCGCGCCGATTCGGTCGCGGCGCGCGACACGATCGCGAGGGCCAACTTCGCGCCGCCGGACTCGGTGATGCTCCGGCTTCTGAACACCCCCGGCTACACGGTGACGCAGTATCAGGGGGAGCAGATCTCCTTCGACGCGGTGACGCGCGCGGTGCAGCTCACCAAGCGCGCCGTGGTGCAGCGCGACTCGCAGCTCGTGAAGTCGGATACGATCAGCTACAGCGGCCAGGGGAGTGCGGTGCGCGTCGGCACCGACTCGACCGGGCGGAGCGTGTTCGCGGCGCCGGGCCAGGCACCGATCATCAGCCGCGGGCCCGGCACCTACGACATCGCCAATCGCCGCGCGAGCGTGCGCGACATCCGCACCTCGATCCCGCAGAGCGGCGAGGTGCTGCAGATCACCGGCGATCGGGTCGTCGTCGTCGCGAGCGCGACACCCCGCGACTCGGTGCGGACGGCGAACGACGCGACCTACTACCTGCGCGACGGCACGATCACCGCCTGCGACGACTCCGTCCCCGACTACTACTTCAAGGCGAAGGAGATCAAGCGCACGGGGTCGTTCGTCGTCGCCCGGCCGGCCGTTCTCTACATCGGCGACGTGCCGGTGATGTGGCTGCCCTTCCTGTTCCAGGACATCCGCGGCGGCCGCCACAGCGGCATTCTCTCCCCGAACTTCGGGGTGAGCGACATCGTGCGGAACAGCCCCTCCTACCGCCGGCAGATCGAAGGGCTGGGCTACTACTGGGCGATCAGCGACTTCCTCGACGCGCAGGCCTCGTTCGACTGGCGAAGCTCGGCGGGGCAGGTGGATCTCAACGACATCTCCTTCACCCGCTACAACGGCGAGCTCCGCTACCGCTGGCTCGAGCGCTACGTCACCGGCAACCTGGCGACGGCGTACACCATCCAGGGCGAGCAGCGGAACACCGCGATCAGCTGGGGGCACTCGCAGGACTTCACGCGCAACAGCTCCCTGCGCATGGACCTCAACTACGTCAGCAACACCACGCTGCACCGGTCCACGCTCGTCAACCCGTACGCGGTGCTGTCGACCATCCGGTCGTCGGCCACGTACACCCAGAAGCTGGGGCCGGCGAACTTCACCCTCGGCGGCTCGCGGACGCAGCAGCCCGGCCGCACCCAGGCGGACATGACCTTTCCCAGCTTCAGCATGAACACCAGCCCGCTGAACCTGGGAAGCTGGCTCACCTGGACGCCGAGCGTCAGCTACACGTCGCATCGCATCACGGGAATCGATCAACCGTCCCCGCTCGGCACGCTGCTCCGCCTGGGCCGGACCCCGGCGGGCATCGACTCGATCTTCGGCGATACGCTGCGGCGCAACTCGTACGACTCCAACCTCTCGTTCGACACGCCGCTCACGATCTTCGGCTACAACATCGGCAACCGCATCACCGTCACGTCGCACCGCAACGACTTCCCCGAGTCGGCGATCGTGACGAACGTGACGACCGGACAGGCGGTCGAGCGCATCTTCACCACGACGTACGGCACCCAGGTGAACTGGGAGCCCTCGTTCACTCTGCCCCCGCTCGCCCGGAACAACTTCAACCTCTCGGCGGGCGTCTCGCTGGCGAACGTCGATGGCTCGGCGTACTGGATTCGCAACGAGCGCACCGGTGGCGCCTGGGTCCATCAGTCCAAGCGCCTGTCGTTCAACTTCGGCGCCTCACCCACGCTGTTCGGCCTGTTCGGCGGGTTCGGGCCCTTCACGCGCATCCGGCACTCGATTAGCCCGAGCTTGACGTACAGCTACGCGCCGCAGGCAGACGTGAGCGACGAGTACCTCGCCGCGCTCGGCCGTTCGCGCGTGGGCTACCTGGGCGCGCTCCGACAGAACTCGCTGACCTTCGGGCTGTCGACGAACGTCGAGGCCAAGACCCGATCGCGCAACGACTCGAACCCCGAGGCCGGAGACAAGCTGAAGCTGCTGTCGGTCAACTTCAGCCCACTCTCGTACGACATCGAGCGCGCGCGCGCCACGCACCAGGCGATCCGCGGTCTCACCACCCAGTCGTTCGACTACACGGTGCGCTCGGACCTGCTGCCGGGCTTCGACCTCGGCGTGCGATACTCGCTGTTCGCGGGCGCCACCGTCAGCGACTCGGCGCGGTTCGCCCCCTTCCGCGAGGGGATCACGGCGTCGTTCTCGTTCAGCAACACCGCGAACCCGTTCGCGATCTTCCAGCGCCTCTTCGGCCGGGCGGTCCCGCCGACCGAGGCGAGCACCGACCAGCTCCAGCGGCCGGCCGACGACCGGTACGCCCGGCAGGTGGCGTCGCAGCCGGTGGCCGGCCGGTCGTCGCGCAACGCGGGCTTTCTGCCGACGGTGACCAAGGGGTGGCAGGCCTCCTTCCAGTTCAGCTCGACCCGCCAGCGTCCCCCCACCGGGTCGACCGCCAACGTCGTCCCGTTCGATGCGGCGGCGCGCTGCACCGCGTTCAACACGCCCGAGCTCCGGCGCCTCGGCGTCTACGACCAGTGTCTGGCGCGTGAATCGACGAATCCGACGACGGAGGTGCCGGTGACCTCGGGCCTCGTCGGCTCGCCGATCTACCTCGTGCCCAACGTCACCACCCTCGGCGGGAACCTCAACTTCAACGTCACCGAGCACTGGGCGGCGAGCTGGCAGACGACGTACGACTTCGAGCACCGGAACTTCGCGAGCCAGGTGGTCTCCCTGCAGCGCGACCTGCACGACTGGCGCGCGATCTTCGCCTTCACCCAGGCATCGACGGGGAGCTTCGCCTTCAACTTCCTCATCTCGCTCAAGGCGGAGCCGGATCTCAAGTTCGATTACCACAAGAGCACGTACAAGAACGAGGGCTTTTAGCCCTCGTTGGGCGGCTCGGTCGCTGCGCTCCCTCGCATCGCTGGTAGGCGGCGGCGGGCGCGTCGCGCCCGCTCGGCCGCCCGTGAATTACATTGGGCCCATGCGGACAGTCTCGCTCGACGGCAACTCGCTCACCCTCGACGACGTCGTCAGCGTCGCGCACGGCGCCCGCGTGGAGCTCGCGCCCGCGGCACGGGCCCGGATGGAGCGGGCGTACGACGTCGTCGCGTCCATCGTCTCGTCGAATGCCGTCGTCTACGGCGTCACCACCGGCTTCGGGAAGCTGTCCGACGTCGTGATCCCGCCGGACCGGCTCGAGGAGCTCCAGGTCAACCTCGTGCGCAGCCACGCCGCCGGCGTAGGGCCCCTGCTGCCGGAGCGCGAGGTGCGCGCCATGATGCTGCTGCGCGCCAACGTCATCGCGAAGGGCTACTCCGGCGCGCGGCCGGCGCTCGTCGACCTGCTCGCGAACATGCTCAACGCCGGGCTCTATCCGCCGATCCCGGAGCAGGGCAGCGTCGGGGCGAGCGGTGACCTCGCCCCACTGGCCCACCTCGCGCTGGCGCTGATCGGCGAGGGAGACCTCTACCGCGGCGGCGAGCGCGACTCGGCCGCCGCGCTGTTCGCGACCGTCGGGCTCGACCCGGTCCGGCTCGGCCCGAAGGAGGGGATCACCCTCATCAACGGGACGCAGGCGCACACCGCGGTGGCGGCGCTCGCCGTGGTGGACGCGCATCGGCTCTGGCAGGTGGCGCATCTCGCGGGCGCGATGTCGCTCGAGGCGCTGCTCGGCACGCCCGTCGCATTCGACCCGCGCATTCACGACGCGCGGGGCCAGCTCGGGCAGGCGGCCAGCGCCGCGTTGCTGCGCTCGCTCCTCCACGCGAGCGAGATCCGCGAGTCGCATCGCGAGAACGATCCGCGCGTGCAGGACCCCTACGCGCTGCGGTGCATGCCGCAGGTCCACGGGCCGGTGCTCGACGCGATCGACTTCTGCGCCGGCGTGATCGGGCGCGAGCTCAACGCGGCGACGGACAATCCGCTCGTCTTTTCCGAGACGGGCGAGCTGCTGAGCGGCGGCAACTTTCACGGGCAGGCGGTGGCGATGACCCTCGACTTCCTCGCCATCGCCCTCACCAACCTGGCGACGATCGCCGAGCGTCGCATCGACCGGCTGGTGCACCCGGATCTCAATCAGGGGATGCCGGCCTTTCTTTCCCCCGACGCGGGGGTCAACTCCGGCTTCATGATGGCGCAGGTGACCGCGGCCTCGCTCGCGAGCGAGTGCAAGGTGCTGTCGCATCCCGCGAGCGTCGACACCATCCCCACGGACGGCAACAAGGAAGACGTCGTCCCGATGGCGATGGGCGCGGCGTGGAAGCTGCGGCGCATCGTGCAGAACGTGCGGCACGTGCTCGCGATCGAGCTGATGTGCGCCGCGCAGGGGCTCGACATCCGCCGGCCGCTGCGCGCGGGCCGAGGGGCCGAGCAGGGGCGTCGGCTCGTGCGGCAGCTCGTCGCGCCCCTCGAGCGGGATCGGGTGCTCTCCGCCGACATCGCCACCCTGGCGCACGCGATCGAGCAGGGGCATTTCACCCGGGGATCCGGAGGGGCCGAATGACGGCCGTGGCATCGCCGACGGGGGCGCGACCGGTGCGCGCGCCGCGCGGCACCGCGCTCTCCTGCAAGGGATGGCAGCAGGAAGCCGCGCTGCGGATGTTGATGAACAACCTCGACCCCGACGTGGCTGAACGCCCCGACGAGCTGGTGGTCTACGGCGGCACCGGGAAAGCGGCGCGAAGCTGGGAGGCGTTCGACGCGATCGTCGCCTCGCTGCGCGCCCTCGAGCACGACGAGACGCTGCTCGTCCAGAGCGGCAAGCCGGTCGGCGTCTTCCGCACCCATCCCGGTGCACCGCGTGTCCTGATCGCGAACTCCAACCTCGTCGGCCGGTGGGCGACCTGGGAGCACTTCCGCGAGCTGGAGCGTCGAGGGCTGATGATGTACGGCCAGATGACGGCGGGCTCGTGGATCTACATCGGCTCGCAGGGAATCGTGCAGGGTACCTACGAGACCTTCGGTGCCGTCGCGCGGACGCACTTCGGCGGTTCGCTCGCCGGCCGCCTGGTGGTCACCGCGGGCCTCGGCGGGATGGGGGGCGCGCAGCCCCTCGCGGCGACGATGCAGGGCGCCGCCATGCTCGCGTTCGACGTCGACGAGTCGCGCATCGACAAGCGATTGGCGACCGGGTACTGCGACGCGAAGGCGCACTCGCTTGAGGACGGGCTGGCGCTCGCCGAACAGGCGCGCCGCGATGGTCGGGCATTCTCGGTCGGCGTCGTGATGAACGCCGCACCGGCGCTGGAGGAGCTGGTCCGGCGGCGGGTGGCCGTCGACGTGCTCACCGACCAGACGAGCGCGCACGACATGCTCCGCGGCTATCTCCCCGACGGGATGTCGCTGGCCGACGCGGCGGCGCTGCGCGAGCGCGATCCAGAACGGTACGTCGCCGCGAGCACCGCGACCGCGGTGCGCCATGTTCGCGCGATGCTCGCGCTCCAGCGCGCCGGCGCGGTGACTTTCGACTACGGGAACAACATCCGCACCGTCGCCCTCGACGCCGGCGTCCGCGATGCGTTCGAGATCCCCGGCTTCATTCCCGAGTACATCCGGCCGCTGTTCTGCGAGGGGAAGGGTCCGTTCCGGTGGGTGGCGCTCTCGGGCGATCCCAGGGACATCGCGCGCACCGACGAGCTGGTCCTCGACCTGTTCCCGCACGACGCCCATCTGCGGCGATGGATCACCCTCGCCCGCGAGCGCATCCACTTTCAGGGGCTGCCGGCGCGCATCTGCTGGCTGGGGCAGGGCGACCGTGCGAGCTTCGGCCTGGCCCTCAACGATCTCGTCGCCAGCGGGGAGCTCTCCGCACCGATCGCGATCGGGCGCGACCATCTCGACACCGGAAGCGTCGCGTCGCCCTTCCGCGAGACCGAGGCGATGAAGGACGGCACCGACGCCGTGAGCGACTGGCCGATCCTCAATGCCCTGCTCAACGTCGCGAGCGGCGCGAGCTGGGTGTCGTTCCATCATGGGGGCGGCGTCGGCATCGGCAACTCGCTGCATGCCGGCCAGGTCATCGTGGCCGACGGCACCCCGGAGATGCGCGAGCGCCTGCGGCGCGTGCTGACGAACGATCCCGGCATCGGCGTCGCGCGCCATGCCGACGCCGGCTACGAGGCGGCGCGCGAGACGGCGGCCCGCACCGGCATCGTCCTGCCGATGGCGCCGTAGCGTGCTCTCGGCGCGGTTCAAGCCGTACCACGTGCCGATGTTCATCGCGAAGTACCTCTGGTACGTCGCGCGCCGGCGGCCCGTGCTGGTGCACTTCGAGGTCACGGCGCGGTGCAACGCGCGCTGTGCCTTCTGCGACTTCTGGAAGACGCCGGCCTCGGCCCGCCAGTACGAGGTCGAGTCGTTCGCCGACGCGGCGCGCTACTTCAACCCGATGCTCGTCACCTGGACGGGTGGCGAGCCGCTGCTCCGCCGGGATCTCGAGGAGCTGGTGGCCGCGGTCGACCGCGTGCCGGGTCTCAGGTACACCACGCTGATCACTCACGGCGGGATGCTCACGCCGGAGCGGGCGTCGTCGCTCTGGCGCGCGGGGATCCATCAGTTCAACATCTCGCTGGACTACCTCGACGGCCGCCACGACGACGCCCGCGGCATTCCCGGACTCACGGCGAAGATCTTCGCCGTCGTCGAGGGGATGCGAGCCCGGGGGATCGACAACATTCGCTTCAACACCGTGATCAAGGACGACAACCTCGATCAGCTCATGCCGATCGTGGAGCGCGCGTCGGCGCTCGGCTGCGGGGTGAACTTCAGCGTCTACACCGACGCGAAGAATGGCAATCGCGAGCATCTGCTGGACGCCGAGCATCATGCGGCCGTGGACGACGCCATCGCCAGGCTGCTCGCGTACAAGCGCCGCCGGCGCGGCGTGATCACGAGCTCCGACGCGTATCTCGAGCGCATCCCGCGCTACGTGCGCGGCGAGATCACGGAGCCCTGCCGCTCGGGGCTGCGCACGATCCATCTCGATCCGACGGGGCACGTGAAGCGCTGTCCCGACTTTCCGACCGACTTCCACTGGCGCGACTTCCGGAAGTACGAGCCGATCGCCTGCAACAAGTGCTTCTACGCCTGCCGCGGTGAAGCGCAGGCGCCGCTGGAATGGTCGCGGGTGCAGGACGTGATGGGCCGTCCGCACGCGATGCAGTGAGCACCAACCCGCTGCTCTTCGTCAACGCGCGGCAGGTGGTCACCTGCGCCGGGGTGCCGCGCGGGCGCCGCGGGGCGGAGATGTCCGCCGCCGCGGTGCGCACCGACGTCGCCGTGCTCGTGCAGGACGATGTCGTCTCGGCCGTCGATGACGAGCGAGCGCTTCGTGCCTCGGCGCGCCAGGCCACTGTCGTCGACTGCGAGGGTGGCGTGCTGACCCCCGGATTCGTCGACTCGCACACCCACGCGATCTTCGGCCGCGCGCGGTACGAGGAGCAGGAGCTGCGGGCGACGGGGGTGCCGTACATGGAGATCGCGCGGCGTGGCGGCGGCATCCATGCCTCGGTGCGCGATCTTCGCACCCGCGGCGAGGACGAGCTGTACGCCCTCGCCGAGCCTCGGCTCCGCGCCCTCGCCGCCTGCGGGGTGACGACGGTCGAGGTGAAGTCGGGGTACGGTGTCACCGTCGAGGACGAGCTCAAGACGCTCCGCGTCGTGCGGCGGCTCGCCCGCGCGCTGCCGATGCGGATCCGCGCCACCTGGCTCGGTGCGCACGAGATTCCGCTGGAGTATCGCGAGCGCGCGGATGGGCGGCGCGCCTATCTCGACCTCCTGATGAACGAGATGCTGCCCGCAGTGGCGCGCGATGATCTCGCCGCGTATGCCGACGTCTTCTGCGAGCCCGGTGTGTTCACGGTGGAGGAGTCGCGCGAGATTCTGTCTGGTGCGCGCGCGCATGGACTGCAGATCAAGCTGCACGCCGACGAGCTCACGAGCGGCGGTGGTGCGGAGCTGGCTGGGGAGCTTGGCGCTCTGTCGGCCGACCACCTGGCCGCGGTGAGCGATGCCGGCATCGGCGCGCTCGCGGTCCATGGGACGGTAGCCACGCTGCTCCCGGGTACGATGCTCTTCCTCGGCAAGACCACCCAGGCGCCGGCGCGGCGGCTGATCGAGGCCGGCGTGCCCGTCGCGCTGGCGACCGACTTCAACCCGGGCACATCCCCGACGACG
Organism: Gemmatimonadaceae bacterium; assembly: GCA_013361335.1. Lineage (GTDB taxonomy): Bacteria > Gemmatimonadota > Gemmatimonadetes > Gemmatimonadales > Gemmatimonadaceae > AG11. The sequence continues at coordinate 10,253 of JABFYH010000060.1, forward strand.
AACTTTCCGCTCATCCTGACCCTTGGCGTCAGCCAGCTCCGGTTGTCGGTCGCGGAAGCGCTCGTGGCGGGGACGGTGAACGGCGCGGCGGCGCTCGGCCTGGCCGACCGGGTCGGGCAGATTGCCCCCGGCTTTTCGGCCGACCTGGCGCTCTGGGACATCCGCGACGTGCGGGAGCTCCCGTACTGGTACGGCGCGGGGCGGTGCCGAGCCTCGTGGGCACGCGGCAAACCTTGTCACGCCCATGACTTAGCACTACCTTTTCCCCGCTGAGCCCCCCTCTGTCGCGAGGCCGGGGACGCCCCTCGCGGATCCCGCCCCTCGACGATGCCTGATGTCGCCAAGCTGAAAAAAAAGGCAGCCGAGCTCGAGCTGAAGAAGCAGTTCGACAAGGCGCTGGCGGTCTACGTCGAGATTCTCGACAGCTACGAGGGCTCCAAGGAGGAGGTGGACGTCGCCCTGTACAATCGGGTCGGCGACATCTACCTCAAGCAGGGCAACGTCGCCGATGCCGTCGACTACTACGAGAAGGCGGTCGACCACTACGTCGACACCGGCTTCTACAACAACGCGATCGCGCTCTGCAACAAGATCCTCCGCAGCTCGCCCGGTCGGAACTCGATCTACTACAAGCTCGGAAAGATCAGCGCCCACAAGGGCTTCAAGGGCGACGCCAAGCAGAACTTCCTCGAGTATGCCGACCGGATGCAGAAGTCCGGAAAGCTCAACGAGGCATTTCGCGCGCTGAAGGAGTTCGCCGACCTCTGCCCGGATCAGGACGACATCCGCCTGATGCTGGCGGACCAGCTTCACCGGGCCAAGCGGGGATCCGAGGCGATCGAACAGCTGCAGCTCGCGTACGAGCGGTACATGCAGGAAGGGCGGCAGGCGGAGGCCGATGCCGCCGTCGCGCGCATGAAGGCGATCGATCAGTCGGTCGAGCCGCGCCAGCCCGGGAGCGCTCCGAAGCGCAACACGGGCGATCTGGTGTTTCTCGACCTGAACGACACGCCGGCCAGCCGCCCCTCGGGCTCGCAGTCGGTGCAGGGCGGTGGGCAGGGCGGTGGTCTGACCTTCCTCACGCCCGACGAGCCTCCGGCCCCCGCTCCGGTGGCCGCGGCGCCCGCACCGCCGGTCGCACGCCCGACCCCGGCCGCGCCCCCACCGCCCGCACCAGCGCCCGTTCCCGAGCTGGCGCCGGAGCCGATCGACATCATGCCGATGGAGCCGGCCGTGCTGGATGGGCTCACGCGGGGCACCGGGTACGAGCAGCTCGACGACACGCCGTCGCCGGGCCTCCTCGACGGCCTCCAGACGTCGGCCGACACCGGCTTCGCCGAGCCGAGCGGGGGCTCGCTGCTCGACCTCGACACGATCGACTTCGGGACGCCGGAGTCGAACGTCAGCCCCCTTGGTGGCGACAGCGGGCTGCTCGATTTCGACATGATGCCGGACGCCGGTGGCACGCCGGGCGCGCCGCCGTCCCGGCCATCGAGGCCGTCACTGGTCGATCTTCCGATCATCGCCGATGCGGGCAACCCGGCGGCGGCATTGGACGAGGGCCCCGTGGGCGGGGATCTCGATCTGATCATGCCCGACCAGGTGACCTTCGATCGCGGACGGTCGGCTGAAGCGCCCCCCAAGGCTCCGGGCCCGCCGCCAGCCGCTCCGACGCCACCGCCCCCCGCGGCCCCGGCGATCCTCGAGGTCGAGACGGAGCCGGTGCTGGACGCGCGCGTGCCGGAGCCGGAGCCCGAGCCGGTGATCCGGACGGCCGAGATTCCGGCGGCCCGCCGCCCCGCCACGAGCAAGGCCGCGCAGTCGGTCGAGGTGTTCCAGGGAATTCTCGAGTCGGATCCCGACGACCACGGCATCCGGCGTCGTCTCGGCGAAGCATTGCTCGAGGCGGGAGATCGCGAGGGCGGGTTGCGCGAGCTCGAGGCGGCGATGCTCGGCTTCGAGCGCGCCGACAACCTCGACGCGGCGTCGTCGCTCGTCGACGAGATCGTGCGTCTCAACCCCGGCTCGGTGCGCCATCACCAGAAGCGCGTCGAGTACGCCTTCCGGCGGAACGAGCGCGGCACGCTCATCGAAGCCTACCTCCAGCTCGCCGACGCTCTCTTCCGCGCGGGGACGCTCGACAAGTCCCGCGCGATCTACCAGCGGGTGCTCGACCTCGCGCCGGACGACGCACGCGTCAAGGCGGCGCTCGAGGCATTTCCGGCGCCCGAGCCCGAGCCGGCGCCACCCCCCGCCCTCGCGAAGGGACGGCCCGCCGCCGGCGCGGCCCGGCCGGCACCCACGGCAGTCCCCGCCGCCGGCGACGAGGATTTCGTCAACCTCGGCGACTGGCTCCGCGGCGACGACACGCGCAAGAGCACGCGC
>JABFYH010000004.1 GCA_013361335.1 Gemmatimonadaceae bacterium
TGGTGGTCCGGCGCGTGGCGGCCCGCCGAGCGACGCGCCCGCCGGCGGCGCCGAAGACACGAGCGCCGCCTGACGACGGCCGTCGCGCTCCCGCTCGCGCGCGCGTACGCGGCGCGTGATGGCGCCCCGGTGATCGACCGCGTCGATCCCGCGATCTTTCATCGCCGCTACTTCGGCCACTGCCTCGCCTGCGGCTTCTGCCGCGACGCGTGCTGCCAGCATGGTGTCGACGTCTCGCTCGGCGAGCGCGATCGAATTCTCGCCGAGGCCGACGCGCTCGAGCCCCTGGTGGGCGTGGCGCGCGCCCACTGGTTCGTCGCCGACGTCCAGCACGACGAGGATTTTCCCGGCGGCGCGGCGACGCGCACTGCGGTGGTGGACGGTGGCTGCGTCTTTCTGCGGCGCGACGCGCGCGGGTGCGCGCTGCATGCGCACGCCCTGGCGCAGGGGGCGGACTATCACGCCATCAAGCCGATGGTGAGCGCGCTCTTTCCGGTGACGTTCGGGGAGAGGATACTGGTCTGCTCGGAGGAGCTCGTCGACGGGTCGCTCGTGTGCGCGGGCGAGGGACAGACGGCGTACGAGATGGCACGCGGTGAGCTCACCTACTATTTCGGCGCCGAGCTGGTCGCCGAGCTCGACGCGCTCGCTCAGTCCCGGGCTTCGAGCGTCTGACGCTCGGTGCCGTGAGGCGGCGTGCGCGACTGCTGCACTTCGCGAATCCGGGCGAGGAAGGCGGCAGGGCCGGCATGATCCGGCAACGAGTGCAGGATCCGCATCGCTTCCTCACGACGCACGGTGATCCCCGCGGGAAAGCTGTGCAGGTCCACCCCCACTCGCTCGAACTCCGCCAACAGCTCTTCGAATCGCCGCTCGTCCGTCATCAGCCCTGGGTTCGCGGGTGACGCTATCGCTTACGCGTGAACGGCGCCCGGCTGGCGTCGTGCTGGCGCGCCCGTTCCGTCGACGTAAGGATAATGCGCATAATCGCAGTTGGCGCAAAAATATTGCCAAACCGGGCTGTACGCGAAAGGGCGACCGACGTCGGTCGCCCTTTTTGCGCAAGGAGTTACGCGGTCGCGTTCGCTACGGCCGAGGTCCCGATGGCGCCGAGCCCCAGACGTTGTTTGTCCGGTCGACGTCGGGCACGCGCTTGTCCGGATCGATCTCGATGCGCGTCACCGTCTTGCCGCGGAACGTGTAGCTCCGCCGGTAGCGCACCGTGTTGCGGCTCCAGACCTCCGCCGGGTAGTCGAAGTTCTCCGTCGAGCCGTCGCTGAACGAGAAGCGCGCGTGGAGCGGCAGCACACCGCGCGCCCGGTTGCCGTACTCGACGGTGACGGTCTGCACGTCGCCGGTGCGCGAGCTGCCCACACTGTCGATCGCCTGGTCGAAGTGCGGGTTCTCCTTGAACCACTCGCGCCAGAACCAGTCGAGCCGCCGCCCGCCGACGTCCTCCATCGTGCGATAGAAGTCGGCCGGGGACGGATGCTTGTAGGCCCAGCGCTGGATGTACGTGCGGAAGGCATCGTCGAACGCCGCGGGGCCCAGGATCTCCTGGCGCAGCAGCTGGAGGCCGACGCTGGGCTTCACGTACGCGGCGAGGCCCAGGAGGCGCGAGTCGATGCGGTCGGGGTTGACGTCCACCGGCACGTCGACGTTCACCTTCATCGCCCCTTCGACGGACGAGCGCTCGCCGAGGGCGCGCGTCATCTGGTCGCCCTTCTCGGGATAGCGGCGCGCTTCGCTGAAGGTGTTGATGAACGTGTTGAAGCCTTCGTCCTGCCACATGTGCATCCGCTCGTTCGAGCCGACGATCATCGGGAACCAGTTGTGCCCGATCTCGTGCGTCACGACGTTGTAGAGGTCGTACTTGTCGTCGCTCTTGGCCTCCATCACGAGCATGGGATACTCCATGCCGCTGATCGGGCCCTCGACGGCGCTCATCTGCGGCCACGGGTACTGGAACCAGCGCGTGGAGTACTCGTCGATCGACATGCGCGTCATGTCGGCGGCGTCCTTCCACGGATCGACGGCGGTGGGCCGGTAGAACGCCTGCGCGAGGATGCCGTGCCAGCTGCTCGCGTCCCAGATGTATTCCGGCGAGGCGGCCCAGGCGACGTCGCGCACGTTCTTGGCGGCGAACTTCCACGTCAGCGTCCCATTTGCTACCGGGCGGGCCTTCCCTGAGCGAATTTCGTCGAGCGTGATGATGTTCACCGGCGTCGCCGACCTCGCCGCCTGGGCCAGACGCGCGATCGACGTCGGGGTGAGGACGTCGCGCGGGTTCGTCAGCGCCCCGGTGCTCGCCACGATGTAGCCGGCGGGGACGGTGATCTCGACGGTGTAGTCGCCATACTCGAGATAGAACTCGCCCTGGCCGAGGTAGGGCTCGGTGTTCCAGCCGCGCAGGTCGTCGTAGACGTTGACGCGGGGATACCACTGCGCCAGCTCGTAGAGCGGACCGTCGCGGCCCATGCGATCGGCGCCGTGCTCGGGGATGAGGAAGTGCCACGCGATGTCGAAGGTCGCCGCCTTGCCCGGCGCGAGCGGCTCGGCGAGGTCCACCTTCATCACGGTGCCGTTGTCGCGGCGCGTCACGTTCACCCGGCGCGCCGCGCGGCCGGCGAGCACCTGCTCGAACCGGTCGACGACGTCGCCGCCCTCGAACCCGCGCGCGCCGAAGCGCGACTCCTGCGGATAGATGAACGAGTTGAGCGACTTGTCCTTGAAGGCGTTCTGCTCCATCTGCATCCAGATGAAGCGGAGGGTGTCGGGGGAATTGTTCGTGTAGCGCATCCGCAGCGACCCGGTCAGCGTCTTCGTCGCCGTATCGAGCGCGGCCTTGATGTCGTAGTCGGCGCGGTTCTGCCAGTACATCGGACCGGGCGCTCCGGAGCCGGCGCGGAACAGGTTCCCCGGCGGGAGATCGAGCGGGGCGAAGATCGAGGTGTCTCCGACGCCGGTGTTGTCGAAGCGGGGGGCAGGCGCCGCCGCGTTGGTCGCCGGCGCCGCGAGCTGCGCGGTCGACGGTGCCGCAGCGCCGAGCACGACGGCGAGTGCCAGAACGAGCTTGACGGACATTGAGGTCTCGTGAAGAGGATGCCCGTAAGATATAGGGCGCAGCGCCCCTAGCGCCGGCTGATCCGTACCGTGCCGTTCGTGGTGAGCGCCCGGATGGTCTTCCCCCCGCCGTTCAACGGAAGGGTGAGCCGCTTGCTGATGCGCCCCTGTACGGTGATCGGGAAATCGGTGTGAATCGACCCATTCACCGTGCCCGTCTCCAGCTGCGCCGCGAAGTTGTCCGGCACGGCCACACGCACCGAGCCGTTCTGGGTCTCGGCGTCCAACCCCGAACCCTCCCAGGCGCTGCCGGCGAGCTGCACGTTCAGCGAGCCGTTCTGGGTGCGGGCGTGCACGTCGCCCCCGACGTCGACGAGCGCCACCGAGCCGTTGGTGGTGCGCAGGTCCAGACGACCGGACACGCCGTCGACGCCGAGCGCGCCGTTCATCGCCTCGAGCGACAGGTCGAAGCGGCGCGGGACCCAGACCACGTAGCTCGCCGACCAGCCGTCGTGATTGCGCCACCCGCTCGGCCCCTCCGCCCGCACCGTGCGGCCGTCGGCCACGATGCGCACCTCCTTCAGCAGGTTCCGCGCGTCGTCGTCGCTGTTGGCGTTGGCCTGCAGCCGCGCCGTCACGCGCACCGAGTCGCCCTCCCAGCCGCGCACCCGGATGCTGCCGTTCTGCCGGCCGTCGATCTCGAGGGCGCGTCCACTCAGCCGCACCGGCACCTGGCGGACCTCGCAGGCTCGGCCACGGTCGTCGCCATTGTTCCAGCTACCGGAGCGGCAGCTGTCCAGCCAGTCGGCGTCGCTGTCGAAAGAGGAGCGCTGCGCCCGCAGGGGGAGCGCGGTGACGAACAGGGCGACGGCGAGCGACGCGGGGCGTAGGATGGAACGCATGGCGGGATTCTCCTGGTGGTGAGCCCGCGACGGCCGCCGCGGTACCTCTGAGACAACCCCGCCGCGAGGAGAGTTGGAGGAGCCTGAGAACGGGATCTTCCGCTCCTATCGCAGCATCCCCTTCGCGATCGTGTTGAGCTGCATGTTGCTCGTGCCCTCGTAGATCGCGCCGATCTTCGCGTCGCGGTAGAACTTCTCGGCCGGATAGTCGGTGGTGTAGCCGTAGCCGCCGAACAGCTCGAGCGAGATCGAGGTGACGCGTTCGGCGACCTGCGACGAGAACAGCTTCGACATCGCGCCTTCCATCGAGATGTCGTGGCCCGCGTCCTTTAGGCGCGCGGCGTTGTACACCATCAGGCGGGCCGCCTCGGTCTCCGTGCGCGCCTGGGCGAGCTGGAACTGGATCCCCTGAAATTCGGCGAGCGCCTTCCCGAACTGCTGCCGCTCCTTCACGTACGCCGTGGCGGCGGCGAGCGCGCCCTGGCTCACGCCGATCATCTGCGCGCCGATGCCGATGCGTCCCTCGTTCAGCGTCTCGATCGCGACCTTGTAGCCCTGACCCACCGGGCCGAGGACGTTCTCGGCGGGCACCACCACGCCGTCGAGGATGAGCTCCGTCGTGCTGCTCGCGCGGATGCCGAGCTTGTCCTCCTTCTTGCCGACGGAGAAGCCGGTGAACTCGCGCTCGACCACGAACGCGGTGATCCCCTTGTAGCCGGCGGCCGGGTCGGTGTTGGCGAAGACGACGTAGATCCCCGCTTCGGCGCCGTTGGTGATCCACATCTTCCGCCCCGTGAGCACCCAGTCGCCGCCCTGCTTCACGGCGCGCGTCGCCATGCCGAAGGCATCGGAGCCCGATCCGGGCTCGCTCAGCGCGTAAGCGCCGATCGTGTCGCTCGTCAGGCGCGGCAGGTACTTCGCCTTGAGCGCGTCGCTGCCGTAACGGGCGATGGGATAGTTGACGAGGGTGTTCTGCACGTCGACGACGATCGCCGCCGCCGCGTCGTGCTTGCTGATCTCCTCCACGGCGAGCGTCACCATCATCAGCGAGCCGCCGGCGCCGCCGTACTGTTCGGGGACCTCGATGCCCATCAGGCCCATGTCGAAGTATTGGCGGACGAGCGTGGCGTCGATCCTGCCAGCCCGCTCCATCTGCATCACGCGCGGCTTCACTTCCTCGGCCGCGAAGCCGGCGACGGCGTCGCGGAACGCGAGCTCGTCCTCGGAGAGAAGGGTGAGTGGGGGGCGAGCGGTCGCGGTGTCGGTGGTCATCGCACGACCTCACGGGACGCCAGAGCAGCGACCGGGTGGCAGCGGCAGGCGTCACCGCAGGCGGTCTCCGACCGCGACGTATGCCAGCAGCGCGCCGCCTCGTCAGCGGTCAGGGGGTGGGCGACCTTCAGGTCGGCGCGGCCGAGGATCAGCTCCGCCAGCTTCTCGTGCACGCCGAAGGCGCTGGTGACGCGGACCTCGAGCGTGGGGTAGCCGGCTGCCGCTTCCGCCACCATGCGCGGGATGTCGCCGGTCGAATGCTTGCCGGGTGAGAGCATGTACGGAAAGACGATGAGCTCGGTGGCGCCGGCCTCGACGCAGCTGCACACGCCGGCCGAGATCGACGGCTCGGCGAGCTCCATGTGGGCGTAGCGCACGGCGACGTCGGGGCCGGCCATGGCCTGCACGAGGTTCGCCATGCAGTTCATCATCTCGTTGGCGGCGTCGCGGCGCGAGCCGTGGTCGATCAGCAGGATGGCCTTCATCGGCGGGTCTCGTGATATGCGCTCCCGGAAAGCTAGCGTCCGGCGCCCTGAACGGGCACGCGTCGCCGGCGTCGGAGGCCGATTGTCACGCTTTGGCGCCCGGTCTTGACGCTGTTTCCGATTCGGCGTTTATTCGGCCCGTTCGGCCATCTTCCCCGACCGGGTCCGGCCGGTCGTCCTTCAGCCCAGGTGCAGCCATGTCCACGTCCGCCGTGCAGTCCCGGAGCGCCCCCGCCCTCGGTCGTCTCACCCCCGTGCTCGTCGTCGACGCGGTCGAGCCCTGTCTCCAGTTCTGGATCGAGCGCTTCGGCCTGGCGCCGGAGAGTGAGGTCCCGGGCGACGACGGCAAGCTGGTGTTCGGGATCGTGAAGCGTGGTGACGTCGAGATCATGTACCAGACCCGGGCCAGCGTCCTGGCCGAACGTCCGGAGGCCGGGGACGAGTTCTCGGGCCACTCCACCGTTCTGTTCATCACCACCGAGGATCTCGATTCCGTGGCCCGCGCACTCGAGGGCGCGGCAGTGGTGAAGCCGCGTCACAAGACGTTCTACGGCAGCGAGGAGATCTACGTGCGCGAGCCGGGCGGCAACACGGTGGGCTTCGCGCAGTTCACCTGAGCTGCGCGGCGGTCAAGCGGGAACGGCGGCGTTCGTCGCACCGGCGCTGGCGCTCGCGGGGTCGAGCGAATCGCGGAAGACCTCCAGCGCCAGCTCCACCTTGCCGAAGGGGGCCGAGACCTGCACGCCCTGCACGGCGCCGCGCACACGGTCCAGCATCTCGCGCGCGATCGCGATCCCCTCGGCCACCGCGTGCTCCTTGGACTTCTCCCCCGCGGCGCGCATCCGGCCGATGACCTCTTCGGGCACGCTCACGCCGGGCACCTCGTTGGCGAGGAACTCGGCGTTGCGCACGCTGACGAGGGGCCAGATCCCGGCGACGATCGGCACCCGCGCCCCCTCGGTGCGGCGCAGGAAGGTCTCGAGCTGCGCGGGATCGAACACCGGCTGCGTGACGGCGAACTCCGCGCCCGCTTCCACTTTCCACGCGAAGCGCTTGAGCTCGTGCTCGAGATCGATCGGCGCCGGGTTGACGCCCACACCGATGACGAACCTGGTCGGCGCTCCGATCGCGTTGTCGCCCGGATCGCGGCCGTGATTCAGGTTGCTCACCAGATTCGTCAGCCCGATCGCGTCGATGTCGAACACCGCCGTCGCGCTCGGGTACGGCCCCATCTTGGGCGGATCGCCGGTGATGAGCAGCAGGTTGCGCAGTCCGACGGCCGACGCGCCCAGCAAGTCGCTCAGCATGCCGAGCAGATTGCGGTCGCGGCAGGCGTAGTGGGTGACCGTCTCGATGCCGACGCGCTGCTCGATGAGCAGGGAGGTGAGGAGCGCACCCATGCGGCTCTGCGCGCGCGGACCGTCCGGCACGTTCACCGCGTCGACGCCGGCGCGTTTGAGCTGTGCGACGTCGGCGAGCATGCGCGTCGCGTCCACGCCGCGCGGCGGTACGATCTCGACGCTCGTGACGAAGGTGCCGGCGGCGAGCTTGGCACCCCACCGCGAGCGCTCCGCCAGCGGGACGGCCGCGACGTCGGGTGTCCGCCGGCCTTCGCGCAGCACGGGGGGCTTGCCATCCTCGACGTGCGCGACCGGTGCGCCGGTGCGCGCGAAGCGCGGGCTGAGCGGCCGCACCCCCTCGCACATGGCGTGGATGTGATCGGGCGTCGTGCCGCAGCAGCCGCCGACCACCTTGGCGCCCGCCTGCACCAGGTGGCGCGCATAGCTGGCCATGTACTCGGGGCTGGCCATGTACATGCTGCGGCCGCCGACGTCGCGCGGCATCCCGGCGTTCGGCTGGGCGGAGAGCTTCTTCCGCGTCAGCGGCGCCATCTTCTCGATCGCGTCGAGGATCGTCTGCGGGCCGACGGAGCAGTTCAGGCCGACGACGTCGGCGCCCAGACGATCGAGGGCTCGCGCCACGTCCTCGGGGGTCGCGCCGTACGGGGTCAGCCCGTCGACGCCGATCGTCATCTGCGCGATGACCGGCATCGCGGGATCCACCTCGCGCGCCGCGGCGATGGCCTGGCCAATCTCGTGGAGGTCACCGAAGGTCTCGAGGATGAACAGGTCGGCGCCCCCCTCGCGGAGCCCTTCCATCTGCTCGCGGAAGATGGCGCGCGCCTCCTCGGCCGACGTGGGGCCGAACGGCTCGAGCCGCACGCCGAGTGGTCCAACCGCGCCGGCGACGAGCACGTCGTGCCCCTGGTCCGCCGCCTCGCGTGCCAGCTCGGCGGCGCGGCGATTCAGCTCCCGCGTCTGCGCGGCGAGCCCGAAGGTCGCCAGCTTCACGCGGTTCGCGCCGAAGCTGTTCGTCTCCAGCACCTCGGCGCCCGCCTTCACGTACGCGCGGTGGACGTCGCGCACGAGATCAGGTGAGCGGAGGTTCAGCTCGTCGTAGCACTGGTTGATGAAGACGCCCCGGGAGTAGAGCATCGTTCCCATCGCGCCATCGAACAGCACGAGGGACTGCGGGTCGATCAACCGGTCGAGCGCGGCGCGGCTCACGAGACGACCGCCTCGCCACCCGTGCGAACCGCGTAGTACTTCGCCTGCGGGTGGTGCACGAGGATGGCCGCGGTGCTCTGCTCGGGGATGAGCTGGAAGGCGGAGGTGAGCTCCATGCCCAGGGCCTCCTCGGCGGGGAGAAGCTTGAAGAGCTGGGCGTGGTCCTCGAGGTCGGGACAGGCGCCGTAGCCCCACGAGTAGCGCTTGCCGCGGCCACCGGGGATCCCCAGCTCGCGCCGGATGCGTCGATGCAGCCATTCGGCCACCGCCTCCGCCGACTCGACGGCGAGTCCATGCGAGTACAGGCCCTCGCTGTACTCACCCGCGGCCTGGAGCGCCTCGAACCGGCGCGTCGCTTCGTCGCCGACGGTGACGATCTGGAAGGCGACGACGTCCACGTCGCCGCTCGTGGACGGCCGGAAATAGTCGGCGATGCAGAGGCGCTCGCGCCCCTCCTGCCGCGGGAAGTGGAAGCGCGTCTTCTCGACGAGCGTGCCGTCGCGCGCATAGGGCTCGGGCTCGTACACCACCAGCTCGTTCCCCATGCTCTGCGCCGGGAAGTAGCCGTACACGGCACGGGGCCGGAGCCACCCCTCCTCGAGCGCCTCCCGCTTGAGGCGCTCGAGCGTGGGGGTGAACTCCTCGCGCACGAGCCGGTCGTACTCCGGTCCGGAGCCGCGGGCGCCCCACTGCAGGCGGAACAGCTCGTCGAGGTCGAGCAGGTCGAACACCTCGGTCAGCGGAATGTCCTCGAGGACGCGCGTGCCGAAGAATGGGGCAGGAGGGATGGCGTGATCCTGTGCCACGTCGCTCTTCTCGCCGCCGCTCACGCCCTGCGCGACGTCCTTGCCGACGCTGGCATGCAGGAAGACGTCCTGGCGAGCATCGTCGAGAAGCTTGGCGATCGCCGCCTGGCGCCGCTCGGGGGTATCCTGGAGCGTGTCCATCGTTTCCAACCCCTCGAACGCGTCCTTGCAGTAGAACACGCCCGACTCGTAGGCGCGCTCGCCGGCGACGAACATCGCCCGCCGCCCGAAGCGACGGTTGATCGCCGCGCCGCCGATCAGCACCGGGATCCGGATCCCGCGCTTGTCCAGCTCCTGTACGCACAGCGGCATCTGCTTGCTCGTGCTCACCAGCAGCGCCGAGAGGCCGATCGCATCCGCGCCGACCTCGAGGGCTTTCTCGATGATGGTGTTCACGGGCACCTGCTTGCCGAGATCGAACACCGTGTAGCCGTTGTTGCTGAGGATCGTGTTGACGAGCGACTTGCCGATGTCGTGCACGTCGCCATACACGGTCGCCAGCACGACCTTGCCCTTGGTGTACCCCTCGGCCTTCTCCAGGAACTGCTCGAGGTGCTTCACCGCCTTCTTCATCACCTCGGCGCTCTGCAGGACGAAGGGCAGGATGAGCTCACCGGCGCCGAACTTGTCGCCCACCTCCTTCATGGCCGGGAGGAGGACGTCGTTGAGCACGCGCACGGGATTCGCGCGCACGCCGGCCGCGTCGAGCGCCTCCTCGATTCCCTCCTTCTTCCGGTGGAGGACCATGTAGTGGACCTTCGCGTCGGGCGACAGGCCGGCGGTCGGGTCCTCTTTCTCCTGCCTGGTGGCGAGCTCGGACTTCGACGAAAATCCGTCGATGAACCGCTGGAGCGCGTCGGGTCGACGGTTGAACACGAGATCGTCCGCGAGCGCGCGCTGCTCGGCGCTGATCTCGGCGTACGGCGTGATGTGCGCCGGGTTCACGATCGCGGCGTCGAGCCCCGCTTCCACGCAGTGGTGCAGGAACACCGAGTTGAGCACGTAGCGCGCGGCCGGGTCGAGCCCGAAGCTCACGTTCGAGACGCCGAGGATGGTGAACACGCCCGGCAGCTCCCGCTTGATCAGGCGGATGCCTTCGATGGTCTCGTGCGCGCTGTCGATCCACTCCGGGTCGCCGGTGGCGAGGGTGAAGGTCAGCGCATCGTAGATGAGGTCTTCCGGCTTCAGCCCGTACTCGCCGACGACGATGTCGTAGATGGCGCGCGCCACCTCGAGCTTCCGCTCACGGGTCTTCGCCATGCCCGCCGGATCGATCGTCAGGGCGACGAGCGCCGCACCGTGCTTCTTCGCGATCGGCACGACGGAGTCGATGCGCGCGCGGCCGTTCTCCATGTTGATGGAGTTGATGATCGCGCGCCCGGGGATGTGCTGGAGCGCCGCCTCGATCACCCCCGCCTCGGTGGAGTCGACCATGATCGGCGTCTCCACGCTCATCGAGATGAGCTTGACCAGCTTGGCCATCTGCTCGGCTTCGTCGGCCCGTTCGGTGACGGCCACGCAGACGTCGAGCACATGGGCGCCCGAGTCCTGCTGCTCGCGCGCGACCTCGAGGATGCCCTCGTAGTCCTCGGCGAGCAACAGGCGCTTCACCTTGCGCGAGCCCTGCGCGTTGACGCGCTCCCCGACCAGCAGGGGTGCCGGCTCCTGGCGGAGCGACGTCGCGCGCATGGCCGACGAGACCAGCGCTTCGCGCGCGTGCGGCGCGAGCGGGTGAGGCGCGGCATCGCGCACCGCGCCGACGATGGCGGCGAGATGCTCTGGGGTGGTACCGCAGCAGCCGCCGACGATGCGCACGCCGAAGTCCGCCACGAACTCGCGCAGCATCCCCGCCATCGGCGCCGGCTCGAGGGGGTAGATGGCCTCGCCCGTGCCGGTGTTGAGGGGGAGCCCCGCGTTGGGGATCACCGATATGGGTACGGAGCCATGTTCGGTCAGGAAGCGCACCGGCTCGCGCATGTGCTCCGGGCCCGTCGAGCAGTTGAGCCCCAGCACGTCGACGCGCATCGCCTCGAGCGTGGTGAGGGCGCTCGCGATGTCGGTGCCGAGCAGCATGCGGCCGCTGACGTCCAGCGTGACCTGCGCCTGCACGGGAATGCGGCGTCCGAGCTCGGCGAAGAGCCGCTCGAAGCCGGTGAGCGCCGCCTTGACCTCGAGGATGTCCTGCGCCGTCTCCACGAGCAGGACGTCGACGCCGCCTTCGACGAGGTACTTCGCCTGGAGATAGTAGGTCTCGGCGAGCGCGTCGAAGGTGATGGCGGAGAGCGCCGGATCGCTGCTCGAGGGGAGCATGCCGGTCGGGCCGATGGAGCCGGCGACGAAGCGCGGCCGATCGGGCGTTGCGTACCTGTCGCACGCGGCGCGTGCCAGACGAGCCGCTGCCACGTTGAGGTCGCGTGCCCTATCGAACAGCCCCCACTCCTTCAGCCGGTGCGGGGTGCTCTGGAAGGTGCAGGTCTCCACGACGTCGCAGCCCACGGCGAGAAACGACTCGTGGATCGACTGGATGATGTCCGGCCGGGTGAGGACGAGGTTGTCGTTGCACCCTTCCAGCGCCTTCCCGCCGTAGTCCTCCGCGGTCGGGTTGTGGCGCTGGATGTTGGTGCCCATCGCGCCGTCATAGACGAGCACGCGATCGGCGAGAGCGCGAAGGTACGAGCTGGAGGACGAGGCGAGGGGGTCGGACATGCGGAGCACCGACAAAAAAAGGAGCCCAAACGCGATCGGCGTGCGGGCTCGCGCTTTAGCAGGGGATTAACGTGGCCGCAATTTGCTTGAAATCGCCACGAGGAACGGTTGTGACTACCTGTCAAAGGTAGCCGGGAAGCAGCTGTTGAGCAAGCACCCAAATGCTGACGCGGCAGCGACTTCCGACGGATGACGGCGACGACGCTACAACGTCCGCGATTCAGGCGGGGTCTGGCGAGGCGTGCGTCCGCTGAGCCGGGCGCGCTCGCCGACCGACTGCACGAGCGCGACGAGGCGATGGCGTTCGAGCGGCAGGGTCAGATCCGCCAGGACGGCGCGCTGCAGCGCCGGCAGCAGGGGCGCGAGGGGGGCGGATGCCGTGCGGTACAGGAGACGCGCGCCGCCGGACGCCAGCGGTGTGGTGAGCAGGTCGGCGCCGGCGTCGCTGGCGAGAGCGCGATCGACCACCAGCACCAGCGGTGGCGTCGCTCTCGAGAGCTCGCGTGCCTCGGCCAGGGTCCGCGCGACCCGGGGCACGTGGCCCTGCGCCGCCAGCGATTGCGCCAGCCCTTCCAACAGGGCGGCGTCCCTACCCACCAGCATCACATGCGTCATCGGTTGTTCCACTCCGTCAGTTCGTGTCGTTCCCACCCGTTGCCAGCGCTCGAACCGCCGCTTCCGTGGTGCCCTCGATGTCCACCGTCTTGGCGCGCGATGCGGCGCCGCTGACGATACGAATCGCCCGTCTCGGCACACCGAGCTGCGCCGAGAGCAGACTGATGACTGCGTCGTTCGCCGCGCCGTCGACCGGAGGCGCGTGCACCCGCACTTTCAGCGCCGTGCCATGCGTGCCGACGACCTCGCTGCGCGACGCGCGCGGCTGCACGTGCACGCGCACGCGTATGCTCGCGCCTCGACGCTCCGTGCGCAATACGTGATTCAACGCAACCCGGCGAGCAGTACAGTCTCCACCAACCACTGCGCGACGCGAAGTGCGAAATACGCCACGATCGGAGTGATGTCGATCACACCAATCGACGGGATCACTCGCCGCAGCGGACGCAGCATCCACTCGGTGGCGCCGAAGCTCCAGGAGATCCACCGCCGGCCCGACAGTCCAGGCAGCCACGACGCGATGATGCGGACGAGGAGCGCGAAGCGGAGGAAGGCAAAGGTCCAGCGCACCAGGAGCAGCAGCACGCCACCGGCGCCGAGCGACGACGCAACCATGACCTCGTCGAGCAGGGAGATCAGCAGGTCGAACGCCGCCAGCAGCAGGAGCGCGGCGACGATGTACACGACGAGCGCCCACCACGGGGTGGAGGAGTGATGTCCCCCCGCGCGCGCCACCTGCCGCTCGATGCCGGCGATCCGCGGCTCGACGCGCATCCGCATGAACCGGGCGACCCCGCTGAACGGGCTGATGCGCCTCGTGCGCACCGCCCAGTCGACGAGCGCGACCCCGGCGAAGACGAGCCCGCCCGCCAGGACGAGCGTGCGCAACGTGCTCGAGACGAGCGTCAGGGTGGCGATCGTGTCGTTCATAGGCGCGTAAGCTGTTCGGTGCGCCCCGCCCCTACAAGGTGCCGTCCGGTCGCGAGTAGATTCCGTGCACCCGACACCCCAGGGAGCGATGACCGCCACCTCCGCGCGACGCTACTGGCTCGTGAAATCCGAGCCGGACACCTTCTCCTTCGCCGATCTCGTCGCGAGCCCGGGCCGCACCACGGGGTGGGACGGGGTGCGCAACTACCAGGCACGCAACTTCATGCGCGACGGCATGAAGCGCGGCGACCTGGTGTTCTTCTACCACTCCAGCACCGATCCCGCCGCGATCGTCGGTGTCGCCGAGGTGGCGCGCGAGGCGTATCCCGACCCGACGGCGCTGGACGCGAAGCATCCCCACTTCGATCCGAAGAGCCGCGCCGACGAGCCGACCTGGATGATGGTCGACCTCCGTGCCGTCGAGCCGCTGGCGCGCCCGCTCACGCTCGCCGAGCTGAAGACCGTGAAGGGGCTCGAGAAGATGACGTTGCTCCAGAAGGGGAGCCGGCTCAGCGTCCAGCCGGTGACGGAGAAGGAATGGGAGATCGTATACAAGCTCGGGATGAAAGGCTGACCGCCCGCGGCTCCGCTACCGAAGCAGCAGCCAGATTCCGCTCCCGAGCCCGATCGTCGCGACGACACCGCGCACCAACCCCTGCGGGAGCCGCTGCGCGCCTCGTGCGCCGAGATAGCCACCGGCGATGGAGCCGACCGCCATGCTGAGCGCGACCGGCCAGTCCACGATGCCGCTCACGGCGAAGGTGGCCGCGGCGACCAGGTTCATGCAGAATCCGCCCCAGTTCTTCAGGCCGTTCATGCGGTGGATGTTGCTGAACCCCATGAAGCCGAGGACGGCCAGCGTGATGATCCCGACGCCGGCGCCGAAGTAGCCGCCATAGATGCCGACGAGGAACTGCTCGGCGAGCATCGCCGGCGAGGGAGCAGGAGGCTCGATCCCGGCTCCGACGCCTTCGTCGTGTCGCCGCACCCGGCGCAGCAAGGGACGCTGGATGAGAAAGAGCGCGGTGGCGCCGAGCACCAGCCACGGCACGACACGCTCGAAGGTGGCGTTGGAGGTGTGGAGGAGGAGAAGCGCACCGGCGCCGCCCCCCACCAGGCTGGGGAGCGCCAGCCCCACCGCCCAGCGGCGCGCCCCGGTGAGCTCGCCCCGATAGCCGTGCATGGCACTGAGCGACGCCGGCAGGAGCGCCACCGTGCTCGTGGCATTCGCCGCCAGTGGTGACAGCCCGGCGGCGATGAGCGACGGAAAGGTGAGGAGCGTCCCACCACCCGCCACCGAGTTGATCACTCCCGCCAGGAGGGCGGCCAGCGCCGCGACGAGCAGCCTGCCGACGGGGAGAGGGGCGGCGAGGGCGAGGGTCACGGGCGAGCGAGGGTCGAGGAAGGACGGTGCGCCTCGGGGATCTCGGGCGACAGCGCGGGATCTGGCCGAAGAATAGCGGAGGTGCTCGGCGCGGGCACCGCATCCGCCAATGCCGCGCCGCTTTGCAGGCCAATACATTTCAGGCTCGGCCGGGCACGTGCTCGGCCGCCGTGATGGGTCTCCAGGGAGAACGTCGACAATGAGCAAGGCCGAGCCGAGCGCCGCCGCCGGTGCGTCCACCGGGGCGCTCGAGATCAAGGACACGCGTACCGGGACGGGCTACTCCGTGCCGATCCTGCCGCCGGGCACCGAGGGCGACACGGCGATCCGCGCGATGGACCTGCGCCCGATCAAGCAGAGCCCCGACGAGTTCGGGCTGATGACCTACGACCCGGCGTTCATGAACACCGCGTCGTGCAAGAGCGCCATCACCTTCATCGACGGCGACAAGGGGATCCTGCGATACCGCGGCTATCCGATCGAGCAGCTCGCGGAGAAGGCCAGCTTCCTCGAGGTGGCGTGGCTGCTCCGCAACGGCGAGCTGCCGACCCAGGCCGAGTACACCGACTGGACGCACCAGATCACGTATCACACGTACGTCCACGAGAACATCAAGACCTTCCTGCAGGGCTTCCGCTACGACGCGCATCCGATGTCGATGCTGTGCAGCTCGGTGGCAGCGATGTCGAGCTTCTATCCGTCGGCGAAGAACATCCAGGATCCGGCGGAGCGCCACATCAGCATCGTCCGTCTGCTGGCGAAGCTGCCGACGCTGGCGGCGTTCTGCTATCGGCACGTGAAGGGGCTCCCGTTCATCTATCCCGACAACGACCTGAGCTACGTCGAGAACTTTTTGTCGATGGTCGCGCGGATGACGGAGCCGAAGTACGAGGCCAACCCGATCTTCGTGAAGGCGCTCGAGGTGCTGTTCATCCTGCACGCCGACCACGAGCAGAACTGCTCGACGAACGCGGTGCGCGCGGTGGGCAGCTCGCACGTCGATCCGTTCTCGGCGGTCGCGGCGGGGATCGCGGCGCTGTACGGGCCGCTGCACGGTGGGGCGAACGAGGCCGTGCTGCACATGATCAAGGAGATCGGCGACAAGAAGAACATCCCCGCGTTCATCGAGGGGGTGAAGGGGGGCAAGGGGCAGAAGCTGATGGGCTTCGGCCACCGGGTGTACAAGAGCTACGACCCGCGCGCGCGGATCGTGAAGAAGCTCGCCGACGACGTGTTCAAGGTGGTCGGCGTGGACAGGGATCTCGAGATCGCGCTCGAGCTCGAGCGCATCGCCCTGTCCGACGACTACTTCATCTCGCGCAAGCTGTATCCGAACGTCGACTTCTACACGGGGCTGATCTACCGCTCCATGGCCTTCCCGACGGACTTCTTCACGGTGCTGTTCGCCGTGGCGCGCACCGCGGGGTGGCTGTCGCAGTGGGAGGAGATGCTCAACGACAAGGAGCAGAAGATCGCCCGTCCGCGGCAGATCTACACCGGCTACGGCGAGCGCCCGTACCAGTCGAAGCTGGATCACTCGGTGGGGGCACAGCGGAAGGACGCGGTGAGGAAGTGAACCGTGAACCGTGTGTAGCACAAACGGATCGGACGGGGCACTGATCACACCGGGCGACGCGAGCGGTGCAGATCAGGGCGCCGAGCTCCATCAGGGCCTGATTGTGGGTCCAGGCCGCGCGGCCGGTGCGCGGAAGAATCGCGCGCGCGATCGTCCAGATCCGCTTCTGTCCCGGCCCGCGCTTGATGTCGACATCGGGCGCGAACACGCGCTTCAGCACCCGCGCGACGTTGGTATCGACCAGCTCGGCCCGGCGCTCGTAGGCGAACGAGCTGACTGCGCCCGCCGTGTAGGCGCCGATGCCGGGCAGCGCACGCAGCGAGGCCACGTCCGGCGGCAGGGTCGCGGCCTCGTCGCGCCCGCGGTTCGTCACATGCCGGGCGAGCGCGTGGAGGTTCCTCGCCCGCGCGTAGTAGCCGAGCCCCGACCACGCTTCGGTCACGCGTCCCGGTCGGGCGCGTGCGACGTCGTGCAGGGTGGGGAAGGTGGCGAGGAACTCTCCGTACTTCGGCACGACGCGCGAGACCTGCGTCTGCTGAAGCATCAGCTCGGAGACGAGGATGCGATACGGATCGCGCGTCTTCCGCCAGGGGAGGTCGCGCCCGTTGGCGCGAAACCAGCGGCGGAGGCGAGCACCGAAGCGGCGCGCTTGCGCGACGTCGATCGTCGCCTCGACCTGCGCTCGTGCACCACGCGGCGATGGCTCCGCGCCCGCCGTCACGTCAGCGCGGCGTCCACGTCGGCGCCGTGGTGAACAGGCCGTCGACGAACCCGATCCGGTGCGCGAGCAGCAGACCGAAGCCGATGCTCGCCACCCCGGAGGCGATGCGCAGCGTGCGGTTCATGCCGGCGAAGCGGCGCGTGGCGAACAGCGACGGCGCCGCGATCGAGACGGTGACGAGCAGCATGCCCACGATCGTGCCGACGCCGAAGACGGCGAGATAGCCCGCTGCCCACCGGGGATCGGGGATCAGCGCCACCTGCGGCAGCGTCGCCACCGCGGCGGAGCCGGCCAGCCCGTGTACGAAGCCGACGGTGAGCGGGCGCGCGGTGCTGTCGGCGACGCGGCGCTCCCCACCGGCCAGCGTGAGGAGGCCGAGCACGATCAGCATGACGGCGACCGCGAACTCGAGCGAGAGCCCCACCCGCGGCGGGATGCCGTCGAGCTGCACCTTGAGCAGGATGATCGCCCCGCCGACGAGCAGGATCGTCGCCGTGTGGCCGATCCCCCAGAGGACGCCGGTGCGCGCCGCGCGGAGGAGCGAGCGTTGCTGCGCGACGATCGTCGTCACGGCGACGACATGATCGGGGTCGGTGGCGTGCCGCATGCCGAGCAGGAAGCCCAGCCCGAGCACGCCGAGGAGCGCCGTCAGCATCAGAGCCGCACGGGAAGCAGGACGCGCGCGAGCGTCGCGCCGGCCAGGGTGGCGAGGAGGGCGAGTCCCACGCTCGCCGCGACGTTCATCGCCGCCAATGCGCCCGCTCCGCTCTCGATCAGGGCCATCGTGTCGGCGCTGAAGGTGGAGAAGGTGGTGTAGCCGCCGCAGAAGCCCAGAACGAGCAGCGAGTGGAGCATCGTCGCGCTCGACGTCCGTCGCGCGAGGACCACGATCAGCACGCCGATGACGAAGGATCCGGTCAGGTTCACGAGGAGCGTGCCGATCGGAAAGGGCTTCGCGCCGGCGTGCGGCATGACGCGTCCGAGGCGCTCCTGGAGCCACACCCCCGCCAGGACCCGCGCGAGCCCGCCGGCTGCGCTGCCGACGGCAACGTAGAGGTAGTTGAGCATGGGGCCGGAATCTAATGCGATGAGCGGATGAGCGGATGAGCGGCTGAGCATTAAGGACACACCACACCCGCGTCGGCGTGCCCGCGTCGTTCCACTCCATCGCTCCACCGCTCCTCCGACTTCATCCGCTCACCCGGCCCTGCTCGTACAGCAGCTTGCTCTGGAAGCGCTGCGACTCGCTGATCCGCTCCATCTCGATGCTCAACGTGTCGACGCTCTGCTGGAGCTGCTCCATCTGCCGGTGCAGGGTCTGCAGCTCCGCCGGGAGCGCCATCTCCGCCCGCCGCTCGGTGCGCCGCGCCCACATCCGGGCGAAGGGTCCCAGAATCACGATCGCCGCGAGAAGCCCCATCAGCCCGAACGCGGTCTGCTCGACGCTATGGACCATGCGCCAGACGTCGGGGGGCAGCGCCGCGGAGGTGATCACCGTCTGATCGCCTCGGCGCTCGACGATGAGCTGGCCGCCGCCGCGCGGGATCTGCCGGATGACGATCGGCTCCGGCGTGTCGTCGTCCGATGCGCGCTGCGACGACTGAGTCGTGGTGACGATCGAGGTGTGCTGCACGGGGACTCCGGGGAGACGAGACGCCCGTCCATACGCGGGCGGGCGCGCCGTTGTGTCAGCGACCGACGCCGCTCTCTTTGCGATTTTCGCGGCCGGACCCTAACCTCGTTTCATGCCCACGCCCATCACGCTCGACGACGTGCAGGCCGCCCGCGACCGCCTCGCGCCCTACCTCACGCCGACGCCGCTCCGGCAGCATCCGCCGTTGGACGCGGCGGTGCCGGGGCTCGCGCTGTTCGTGAAGCACGAGAACGTGCAGCCCACCGGCTCGTTCAAGGTCCGCAACGGCCTCGCGACGATCACCGCCCTCGGCCCCGCCGAACGTGCGGCGGGCGTCGTCGGCGCGACGACGGGCAACCACGGACTCGGCCTGGCCTACGCCGGCCGGCAGCTCGGCGTCCCGGTCACCATCTGCGTGCCGCGCGGCAACAACCCGGAGAAGAACGCCGCGCTGCGCGCCTGGGGCGCGCGTGTGGTGGAGGAAGGAGCGGATTACGACGACGCGGTAGCGGTCGCGCAGCGGCTGGTCGAGACGGAGGGACGCACGCTCGCGCATTCGACCAACAATCCCCAGGTGCTTGCGGGGGCGGGCACGATGTCGCTCGAGATCGTCGAGCAGGTTCCCGATCTCGACGTCGTGATCATCGCCATCGGGGGCGGGTCGCAGGCGGTGGGTGCAATCACGGTGGCGCGCGCGCTGCGTCCGTCCATGCGCGTGATCGGCGTGCAGGCCGCGGGTGCACCGGCCGGCCACGACGGCTGGCATGCGCGGGCGCCGCGCCGCACCGATCGGGCAGCGACCTTCGCCGAAGGCGTCGCGACCCGCTCGACCTACGAGCTGACCTTTCCGACGCTGCTCGACGGCCTCGCGCAGTTCATCACCGTGACCGACGCCGAGATCGCCGACGCGGTGCGCCTCATCCTCTCGACGACGCATCATCTGGTGGAAGGCGCCGGAGCGATGGGTGTCGCGGCGGCGCGGAAGCTCGCCGCCGAGCTTCAGGGGCAACGGGTCGGCGTGATCTTCTGCGGCGGGAACATGGATTCGGCGGTGCTGCGAAGGATTCTGAATGGTGAGACAGTGAGATAGTGAGACAGTGAAACGGCCTGCCGTCTCACCGTCTCATTGTCATACTGTCTCACCATCTTGCCACTTCAACTCACCTTGCGCGTCTTCCGCTTCAGGAAATCCATCAGGATGAACTGGCCGAGCGTCATCGTGGTGGTGAAGTAGGCCTTGCCGCGGCTGATCTCGCACATGCGCTTCACGAACTCCACCAGCGCGCGGTCGCGGGCGAGCATGAAGGTGTTGATCATGATCCCCGACCGGCGGCAGGAGGCGACCTCCTGCAGGGTCTTCTCGATGACGGTGACGTCGAGCCCGAAGGAGTTCTTGTAGATCTTGCCGTCCGGCATCGTGAGCGCGCTCGGCTTGCCGTCGGTGATCATGATGATCTGCCGCATATCCTTCTTCTGCGCGAGCAGCAGGCGGCGGGCGAGCTTGAGCCCCTCGGCGGTGTTCGTGTGGTACGGCCCGACCTGCGCGCTCGCCAGCGTGGCGAGGGGGATCTCCTCGGCGCCGTCGTGGAAGAGCACGACCTTGATCGAGTCGCCGGGGAACTGGGTGCGGATGAGGTGGGTGAGGGCGAGCGCCACCTTCTTCGCCGGCGTGAAGCGATCCTCGCCGTACAGGATCATGGAGTGCGAGCAGTCGAGCATCAGGACCGTCGCGCAGCTCGACCGGTATTCCGCCTGCCGGACCATCAGATCACTGTATTCCAGATCCATCGGCACCTTCACGTCGCCGGTGCGAATCATCGAGGCCTTGAGCGTCTCGTTGACGTCGATGTTCAGCACGTCGCCGAACTCGTACGGCTTGCTCCAGCCGTCCGCTTCGATGCCGGTGGCGAGATACGGCGTGTCGTGACTGCCGAAGCTCGACTTGCCGAGCGATCCGAGGAGCCCGCGCAGCGTCTTGTAGCCGAGGAAGTCGATGCCCTTCTCGGTGAGGTTGAAGTTGACGTCGCGCGCTGCCGCCTGGGCGATCGAGCCCTTCCCCTCGAGCGGCTGATGGCCGGCGGGCATCATCGGCGGCGTATCGAGGTTGAGGTAGCCCTCGCTCACGAGGCGCTGGACGAGGTCGTCCAGCAATTTCGCGAGCTTCGCCTGCGCGTCCTCGTCCCCTTCCCCCCGCAGTGCCTCGAGCATCTCCGGCGTGAACTGCCCGCTGTCCATCAGCGCCTGGAGGATCGCCTCGCGCAGGGCCTCGAGCGAGCGGTCGCCGGGCTCCTCGAATCCCATCCCGTAGTAGGGCTGGCCCTGTCCGCCTGCGAACCCCGACTGGAGGAGGAAGTCGGCGAGCTTGTCGAGCAGCGACTGGAGGTCGACGGCGTCGGCGAGCTCGGGCGAGAACTTGCTGTAGGTGTGGAATCGCATGGCACTCCTCCTTCTGATTTATACTCGCGGGGACAGTGGAGTGCCATGCGATGGCCGCCAGGCGGCGGCCTGTATATTTCCCGAGTGCCCGTCGCTCCCGCCGCCGCCCAGGCTCGCGCCCCAGTAGCACCGTCGCTGAATCCGTTCCGCGTCCTCGTCAAGCATCGGAACTTCCGGATCTTCCTCATCGGTCAGACCCTGTCCCTCATCGGGACCTGGATGCAGACCATGGCGCAGGGGTGGCTGGCGCTCGAGCTGACCAACAGGCCCTTCCTCGTCGGGCTCGTCGCGACGGCGACCTCCATTCCGATCCTCGTCTTCACCATGCCGGCCGGGGTGCTCGTCGACCGGTCGGACAAGCTGCGGCTCGTGCGGATCGCCCAGGGCGCCTACCTGCTCGAGGCCACGGCACTGTGGGGTCTGGTCGCCACCAACCGCATCACGATCGGATCGCTCCTCGCGCTCGCCTTCCTCAGCGGGCTGATCGCGTCGATCGAGATTCCGGCGCGCCAATCGATGTTCATCGATCTCGTCGGCCGCGACGATCTGCCCGAAGCGATCGCCCTCAACTCGAGCGGGTTCAACCTCGCGCGCGTGGTCGGCCCCGGCATCGCGGCAGCCGTCATCGCCCGACTCGGCATCGCGTGGTGCTTCTTCCTCAACGCCGTCAGCTTCGTCGCCGTGCTGGTCGGGTTGTTCATGATCGTCCTGCCCGCGCACCGTCCACATCCGGGGCACGCCCGCCCCTGGATCGGGGTGCAGCAGGCGATGCGGTACATGCGGCAGACGGCGCATGTGCGTGCCTTGATGCTCATGGTCACCGTCTACTCCATCCTCGGCGTGCCCGTGCTGGCGCTCATGCCGGTGGTCGCGCGCGACATGTTCCACCTCGGCGCGGGCGGCTACGGGCTGCTGCTCTCCTTTCTCGGCGTCGGCGGGCTGGCGGGGGCGCTCTCGCTGGCGGCCGTGGGCTATCGCGTGTCGCGGACGCGGATGCTGCTCGTGGCGTCGATGGTCTGGCCGACGCTGCTCGTCCTCTTCGCCTTCGCGCGCGCGCCCTGGCAGGGCTATCTGCTGCTGCTCGGGATCGGCTGCACGATGATCCTCAACGGCGCCATCGCCAACGGGCTGCTTCAGCAGCTCGTTCCCAACGAGCTGCGTGGTCGGATGATGGCGGCGTACGGGCTGGTCGTCGTCGGGCTGGCCCAGGTGGTGGGCGCCTTCACCTCGGGCGCGCTGGCGGACCTGCTCGGCGTGCGCACGACGATTGCCGCAGGGGCAGTGTTGATGCTCGGCTATGGCGCGTGGGCGTTCTTCCGCCGTGCCGAGCTCCGAACGCTGGAAGAGGGTCATGTACGCGACCTGCCTGTTCTGTAACGGCGACCTCGGTCGCAATGACGTGGTCGAAGCGTTCCCCATCGGGCGACGGCTGGCGTTCGACGCCGCCAAGGGCCGCCTGTGGGTGGTGTGCCGGCGGTGCGAGCGGTGGAACCTCACGCCGCTCGAAGAGCGGTGGGAGGCGATCGAGATGTGCGAGCGCGAGTTCGCCAGCACCAAGCTCCGCGTGTCCACCGACGAGATCGGGCTCGCGCGGTTGCGGGAAGGTCTCGAGCTCGTGCGCATCGGCGCCCCGCAGCGGCCGGAGATGGCGGCGTGGCGGTATGGCGACCAGTTCGGTCGTCGTCGGCGACGCTACATCGCCCTGGCCGGCGGCGTCGTCGTCGTCGGCGGGGTCGCGGCAGTGGCCGGCCCGATGATGGGGCTCATCGGCGCAGGGGCGATCAACCCTCTGATCAATCTGCTGAACACCGGCGTGGCGTTCTATCGCTCGAAGGTCGTCGTGCACGTGCCGGATCCCGCCGGCGGCACCTTCAAGACACGTCTCGCCGATCTGCCCAAGGCCCGGCTATTCACCGACCGAGACGAGCTCGTGATGCGGATCCACGCCGCCCAGGCACGCGTCGGCGCGCCGGCCCGTCCGTGGTACCGCGACAACCGAGGCGAGACACGCGAGCTGCGCGGCGAAGCAGCCATTCGCGCGGCGGGTGCGATCCTTCCACGCCTGAACCAGAGCGGCGGGAGCGCAAGAGACGTGCAGCAGGCGGTCCGGCTGCTCGAAGAGGTGCCGAGCATCGAGCGACTGTTCGCAACGGCGGCCGGCGCCACCAACCGGGGGCGCGCATTTCACCCGGTGCGGAATGCGCTGAAGTCGGTGCCCATCCAGCAGCGCCTCGCGCTCGAGATGGCGACGCACGAGGAGACCGAGCGTCGCGCGATCGAGGGCGAGCTGCACATCCTGGAGGCCGCGTGGCGCGAGGCGGAAGAGATCGCGCACATCGCCGACGACATGTTCCTGCCGGCGTCGGTGGACGAGGAGCTCGCTCGACTCAAGCGCGAGCGCGACGCCCGCGGCCGCAACCCCGGCGACCAGCCGCGCTGACGCCGCTCAGAGATCCTCGTTGACCTGCGTCACCCCGAACCGCTCGCGCGCCAGCAGCGTCACCAGCTCGGCCGACCCGTCGAGGCCGAGCCGCGCCGTGTTGACGCACAGGTCGTAATTCGCGAAGTCGCGCCAGTCGCGCTTGAAGTGGTGCTTGACCCACTGCTCGCGATGATGGTTCACCTCCGCCACCTTGCGCCCCGCCTCGTGGAAGGGGATGTCCAGCACCTCCACCGCGTACCGCACCAGCTCCTCGACCGGGGCGTAGCAGTACACGTGCAGCGCGTCGGTGCGCGACGCGAGCATGCACTGCGCCCCACGCCCCACGAGCACCGCGGGGCCCGCGCGGACGGCGTCCTCGATCACCCGCTGGGTCACCATCACCATTCGCTCCTCGCTCGGCTGCGCCACGAGATCGCCCACGACGGGCATCATCTCCGGTGCGCCGAGCGCCATCGCCGACGCCATCCGCTCGACGAGCGAAGGCACGCGCTCCTCCCG
Source organism: Gemmatimonadaceae bacterium (assembly GCA_013361335.1). Taxonomy (GTDB): domain Bacteria; phylum Gemmatimonadota; class Gemmatimonadetes; order Gemmatimonadales; family Gemmatimonadaceae; genus AG11. The sequence continues at coordinate 24,038 of JABFYH010000004.1, forward strand.
CGCCGACACCTCCGCCGGCGTCATGCGCAGCCGCTGCGCGACCTCCTCGACGACGGCGTTGTCGTACAGCTTCCAGCCGAGCGCGCGCGCCACCCGCTCCGCGACCTCCGAGCCGCCGGAGCCGTACTGGCGCGAGACGGTGATGACGGCCATCAGGCGCCGAGGTTGCGCACGCGCACGTGCTCCACGACGGCGAAGCCGAGCGCCGACCAGGCGTGCTCCGCCGCCACGCTGCCGGCGACGTTGTGCAGGCGCATCTGCTCCAGCCCACGGGCGCGCGCCCAGCGGTCCGCCGCACGGAGCAGGGCCCGCAACACCCCGCGGCGGCGCGACTCGGGGCGCACGTACGTCGACGACACATACGCGTACCGCGCCGGATCGAGCAGCGGGGAGCCGATGGACTCGACGCAGCGCAGCACGCCCACGACCTCTCCGTCGATCTCGCCGAGGAAGATCGCCTCCATGGTCGAGCGGAGCTGCGTGGCGAAGAGGCCGCGCGCCCGATCGTCGACGTCGGGGCGCAGGCGGCCGTAGATCGGATGGTCCGGATGCTCGCGGAGGAGCGCGACGCGGAGCGCCACGACGGCGTCGAGATCGCGTGGGGTCGCCTCGCGCACGCGCACGCGACTCCCGGTGGTCTCCGCCACCGGAACCGACGGCACGACCCCGGGCGCGCTTCGCATGATCAGGCGGAGAGACCGCCGCCGAAGAAGTCCTCGTTCGGCCGCCGCCGCCGCTTCTCCGGCTCCGCGCGGCCGTACATGCCGCCGTCGGAGCGCGAGATCCGCTTGCGGGCCACGAGCGCTTCCAGCACCAGCTCGCAGGCCGCGACCGTCATCGGCGCATCGCCGCGCGGCGCGAGCCCCACCTTCCGCACCAGGTCGATGAGGCCGGGCACGAGCCCGAACGCCTCGGCCACCGCCTCGGAGCGCTCGTCGTCGGTCACCTGCAACGCGCCGCCCTCGTCGAACCAGATCACGATGTCGTCCACGTTCACGCCACCCGCCCGCTCCTGGAAGGTGGCGTCGGCGGCGCGGCGGATCAGCTCTCGCGCGATGGCGTGGCCCCCCACCAGCTCCCCCTCGTACTCGAGCTCGATCTTGCCGGTGATCGCCGGCTGCGCGGAGTAGACGTCCGAGATCCGCGGCACGACCTCGCGCTCGCCGGTGACGATGGCGCGACGCTCGGAGTTGGAGATCACGTTCTCCATCACGCTGATCGGCATGCGCTGCGACACGCCGGAGCGGCGATCGATGCGCTTGTCGGTGCGCGCCTCGAAGGCGACGCGCTCCACGACCTCGCTGATGAAGTCCGGCACGCGCACCGTCTTGCCGTCGCGCTTCGTCCACGCCTCCTGCTCGGTGATGGACATCCCCAGCTGCACCGTCTCGGGATAGTGCGTGATGATCTCGCTCCCGATGCGGTCCTTGAGCGGGGTGATGATCTTGCCGCGCGCGGTGTAGTCCTCCGGGTTGGCGGTGAAGCAGAGCTGCACGTCGAGGGGGAGGCGCACGGGATAGCCCTTGATCTGGACGTCCCCCTCCTGCATGACGTTGAACAGTCCCACCTGCACCTTGCCGGCGAGGTCGGGCAGCTCGTTCAGGGCGAAGATGCCACGGTTCGCCCTCGGCAGCATGCCGTAGTGGATCGTCAGCTCGTCGGACAGCACGTGGCCGCCGCGGGCCGCGCGGATCGGATCGAGGTCGCCGATCATGTCCGCAATCGTGACATCCGGCGTTGCGAGCTTCTCGACGTACCGGCTGTCGCGGTCGACCCACGCGATGGGCGTGTCGTCGCCCGCCTCGTGCAGCAGGTTCTTCGCGTACCGCGATATCGGCGCGAAGGGGTTGTCGTTCACCTCGCTCCCCGCGACGATGGGCATCGCGTCGTCGAGCAGCCCCACCAGTGCGCGGAGGATGCGCGACTTGGCCTGCCCGCGCAGGCCGAGGAGGATGAAGTTGTGGCGCGAGAGGAGAGCGTTGACGATCTGCGGCATCACTGTCTCCTCGTAGCCGATCACGCCGGCGAAGAGGGGGCCGCCGCCGGCGAGTCGAGCGAGGAGATTCTGGCGCATCTCGTCCTTCACCGACCGCAGGCGGCGGTCGGGGGCGCCGAACGGCGCGCGCTTGAGCGCGCCGAGTGTTTCGGGGTGCGACGACAAACAATGCCTCCGGGCAAGAACCGGGTCCATCGGGAATCAGCGCGGCGGTGCGAGGCCACGCAAGGGCAGGGGCGGCCGGGGTGAATCGCCGACCGCCGATCGCGCGCGACCTCTCTCGTACGCGCCGCCGCGGGGTCGGTTCCTGCGCCGCCGCACGCCCCACGCCAACGCCGCACGGGCCCAAAGCTCGGTACGCTTAATGCGCCCGTCGGGCCCGGCATCCCGCTCCCAACCGACCCGATCCTCGACTCATGACCGTCTCACGGACGCAGCATCATCGCGCCCGACGGCCCGCCGCCATCGGTGCCGTCCTGCTCCTGGCCGCGTGCGGCCCCGCGCCGACACTCGACGATGCGTTGGCCACCGTTCATTCGTGGACGGCCACGACGACGCTCGCCGGGGACCACGAACGTTCCGGCGTCCTCTCGCATCGCCTGGCGGCCCAGCTCCGCGACCGCGGCGCCGACGCGCACCGTGAAGAGACGCAGAGCCTCGACACATTGGCCCGCTCCGCCGGCGACCGCCGGCGAGCGCAGGCAGCGCTCGACTCCCTCGGTCGCGCCCTGCAGACCCTCGGCGCGCAGCCGGCTGCGCGATGAAGAAGTGGGCTGAGCTGGCGCTCGGTATCGTAACCAGCATCGGTGGCTTCCTCGAGGTCGGGTCGATCGCCACCTCCGCCCAGGCCGGCGCGGAGTTCGGGTACCAGCTGCTCTGGGTGCTGATCGTCGGCACGCTGAGCCTGGCCTTCCTCATGGAGATGACCGGACGGCTCGCCGCCGTGAGCCGGCGAACGTACGTGGATCACCTGCGCCAATGCTTCGGCGTCCGGTTCTTCATGGCGCCGCTGATCGTCGTGCTGATCGTGAGCTTTCTCGTGCTCGCGTCGGAGGTGGGCGGCGTCTCAATCGCGCTCCAGATGGCCACCGGGATCGGCTTTCAATGGTGGGCCGTGCCCGTCGCGCTCGCGGGATGGCTCCTGCTCTGGCGCGGCACCTTCGGCGTGGTGGAGCAGGGGACGGCGATCCTCGGGCTGGTGGCGCTGGTCTTCGCGGTCGGCGCCGTGAAGCTGCACCCCCACTGGGGTGAGGTCGTACGCGCGGCGCTCCCGTCCGCGCCGGCGCACGACCGCGCGCGCTACTGGTACCTGGCGGTGAGCATCCTCGGCGCCTCGGTGAGCCCGTACCTCTTTCTCTTCTACTCGGCGGGGGCGGTCGAGGACGGGTGGACGGAGGAGCACCTGCTGGTGAATCGCGTCACCGCCGGCCTGGGGAACGTCTTTGGCGGCGGCTTGGCGATCGCGGTGGTCGTCGTCGCCGCTCTGGTGTTCTCCACCCGCGGCATCAGGGTCGACCGCTACGAGCAGATCTCACTCCTGCTGGCGTCGCCGCTGGGGCGAGCGGGCGTGGCGCTCTTTCTCGCCACGTTGTGCATCACCTGTTTCGGCTCCACGCTCGAGATCACGCTGTCCATCGCGTATCTGCTCGCGCAGGGCTTCGGCTGGGAATGGAGCGAGAACCTCAAGCCGGCGAAAGACGCGCGATTCGCCATGGTTTACACGGTCGTGATCGTGGCGGCCGCGCTGCCGATCGCGATCGGCGTGGATCCGCTGGCCCTCACCAACCTGTCCATGACCCTCACCGCGGCCAGCCTGCCGCTCACGGTCGTGCCGCTCCTCGTCCTCATGAACGACCGCGAGGTGCTCATGAAGCACGTCAACGGCTGGATGACCAACGGCGCGCTCGTGCTGATCGCGCTGCTGTCGCTCGTGCTGTTCGTGGCGGCGCTTCCTCTTCAGAAGCTCGGAGGTGGGTGAGGTGTCGGGCGTTGCGCTCATTCACGATGTGCTCGATGCGCAGCTCGTCGACCGCCGGCAGCGGAAGATCGGGCGGGCGGACTCCATCGCTCTGGCCCTGTCCGACAACGCCCCACCGCGCGTCGCCGCCATCCTCGTCGGTGGGCCGGTGCGCGCGCAGCGCATCGGACGGTGGGCGGTGCTACTGTCGCATGCATTGCGGGCGGTCGGTCGCGTGCGACACAACGGGGTGACGCGCATCCCGTTCGGCGCCGTGCGCCGCATCGCCGAGGCGATCGAGGTGGACATGGATGGTGACGGTCTCGAGGTCAAGCACGTGGAGGACTGGCTGGCCGAGCACGTGATCTGCCGCATCCCGGGCGCCGGGGATGAGCGCGACGGGGAGGAGCGAAAGTGAGCGGCCGCGAGGTGCGCCTGGAGCGTCTGGTGGGACGCCGCGTCCGCGATGCGGGGGGGCGGTCGATCGGGCGGATCGAGGAGCTGATCTGCGGGATCGAGCTGCACGAGCACGGCCGCGATTACGTCGTGCGCGAGTTCCGGGTCGGCACCTTCGGCCGCCTCGACGCACTATCGGGCAGCAAGCTCGTGCGCGAGCTGCTGAAGACGCTGGGCCGCGTGTCCGGCTACCGGGAGCGCCGGGTCGGGTGGCAGCTGATGGATCTGGGCGATCCGGTGCATCCGCGCCTGCGCGGCGACTGAGCCGATCGGGGGGCGTCCTGCGCGTTCGAGGTGGATGCTCAACCCACCTCGACCCCGCGAGCCATGACACCCCGTCACCGAATCCTCGTCGCGATCGCGACGATCGTCCTTCCAACCCCCCTCTGGGCTCAAGCCGGTGACACCCTGGTGCATCCGGTCGTGCCTGGCGACACCGTGCGTCTTCACGAGAAGAGCACGGTCCTCGTGCATGGAATCCTCGTGCGTCGAGACTCCACTGGGTTGGTCGTCGTCGACCGGCGCACGCGCGACACCGTGCACATCCCGCTCTTCCAGATCACCAGCGCAGAGGTGCAGCGCGGCTCCCACCGGCTTGGGGCGAGCGCGGTGGGGAGTGGCGCCGCCGCCGGCGCGGCGGTGGGCGGTGTGATCTTCGCGCTCGCCCTCGCCTCGCCGGACAACAACGGCGAGAAGGGGTTGGGCATCGTCATCGGCGGGGGCCTCGCGTTGATGACGACGGCGGTCGGAAGTGCCGCCGGTCTCCTCGTTTCATTCACGCATACCGAGACGTGGGCGAGCTTCGATCCTGCGGCCGTGCCCTCGCAGCCTGTCGACGCGCCGCGGTGACGGAGCCTACGCGATCTCCACTTCGACCTGATTGTCGTAGAACACCGGTCCGTGACCGAGGTCCGTCTCGCGCTGGGACGTGGTCTGGTTGGCGTTCGCGCCGTCGCCGGCGAGCTTGCCCCACCAGATGGAGGGAGCCCAGGCGACGCCCTCGCGGATGGACGCCTCGACGCGCGCCTTGGCGAGAAAGGCGCCGCGGTCGTTGCGCACGGTGACCAACGCTCCCACCGCGATCCCGCGCCGCTCCGCGTCGGCGGGATGAAGCAGCACCTCCGGCTCGCGCGCCTGGCGTCGCAGCGACCTCACGTTCACGAACGTCGAGTTGAGGAAGGTGTGCGCGGGCGACGAGATCAGGGTGAGCGGATAGCGCGCGACCAGCGCCGGGTCGCGCTCCACCGACTCGTAGGGCGGGATGTAGTCGGGCATGGGATCGAACCCCAGCGCCGCCATCCGCTCCGAGCGAAACTCGCACTTGCCGCTCGGCGTCGTGAACTTGCCGTCGGCATAGGGCAGGTACGGTTTCGGCACGTTGAGCCGCATCCAGCCGCGCTCGACGAGCTCGTCGAAGCTCACACCCTGGAGCTTCGGCAGCCCCGACGCGAGCGCCTGGCGGATGAGCGTGACGTCGTCGTCGCGCATCACCTCATGGGTGATCCCCATCTTCGCGGCGAGCAGCCGGAAGATCTCGCTGTTCGGCTTGGCCTCCCCCACCGGTGCGATCGACGGCCGGTTGAGCGTGACGTAGTGGTGCCCGTACGCGAAGTGGATATCCCAGTGCTCGAGCTGCGTCGTCGCCGGGAGCACGATGTCTGCCCAGTCCGCGGTATCCGTCTGGAAATGCTCGAGCACGACGGTGAACAGGTCCTCGCGTGCCAACCCACGCAGCACGACGTTGCGCTCCGGCGCGACGGCGGCCGGGTTGCTGTTGTAGACCACGAGCGCCTTCACCGGCGGCCCACCGACGCCGGCGTCGGGCTGCGTGAGCGCCTCGCCGAGCCGGATCATGTTGATCGTGCGCACCGGCGGGCTGAGATCCTCGCGCTGGAGCGCCGCGCGGTCGAACTGGAAGTTCGCCGACGTCGAGAGCTGCACGCCGCCACCCGGACGACGCCAGTGCCCCGTCACCGCGGGCAGGCAGGCGATCGCGCGCACCGCCATCCCTCCTCCGGCGTGGCGCTGCAGCCCGTAGTTCACACGAATGAATGCCGCCTTCGCTCGGCCGTACCGCTCACCGAGCGAGACGATGGTCTCCTCGCTCAGGCCGGTGACGGCGGCCGTGCGAGCCGGCGTCCACTCCGCCGCGCGCGCACACAGCTCCTGGTGGCCGAGCGTGTATCGCTCCAGGAAGTCGCGGTCCTGCAGCCCGCGCGCGAAGACGACGTGCATGATGCCGAGCGCCAGCGCGGCGTCGGTGCCGGGGCGGATCGGGATCCACTCGTCGCACTGCTGCGCGGTGCGCGTGCGAATCGGGTCGATGCAGATGATCGGCGCGCCGCGCTCCCGCGCCTTCAGGACGAAGGGCCACAGATGCGGGTTGGCGGTGAGGGTGTTCGTGCCCCACAGCAAGACGAGGTCGCTGTCCGGCACGCCTTCGCTATCGGCGCCGACGTTGGCGCCCACCGTCATGCGCATCCCGACCGTGCCCGCCATCGAGCAGATGGTGCGGTCGAGCTTCGACGCGCCGAGCAGGTGGAAGAAGCGATGGTCCATCGCCTCGCCCTGCACGAGTCCCATCGTGCCCGCGTAGGAGTAGGGCAGGATCGCCTGCGGGCCGTCGGGAGAGGAGGCGATGGCGCCGAGCCGCTGTGCGATCTCGTCGAGCGCCGCATCCCAGGTGATCGCCTCGAACCGTCCACTCCCTTTCGGCCCTACGCGACGCAGGGGCGTTTGCAGCCGATCGGGGTGATACGTGCGCTCGACGTATCGGTTCACCTTGGCGCAGAGGAAGCCTTGCGTGAACGGGTGTTCGGGGTCGCCCGCGACCCGGATGGCGCGTCCCTCCTGGACCGTCACGAGCATGGCGCAGGTGTCGGGGCAGTCGTGGGGACACGCGCCGCGCACGATTCCGTCGCGGGGAATTTCGGAGGTCGACGAGGGGGCGGCGCTGGTCATGGCGGGCGAGTGGATGCGCCGCAAGCTAGTGCCGAAGTCGGGTGAGGGCCACTGACGATCTGTGGCGGTGTCCGGTAACTCGTTGCACCCGACCGCGTTACGGCCGAATCACAAACGGATGTCGGTCCACGGCGCTCGCGGCGCCGGTGGCCGGAGCCCTGCGCACGCCAGACCGAACCGAGGAAGCTCTTGGGCCATCGTCACTTGGCTGGTTCACTTCGCTCTTGACAGCGCCTCCGGGAAATCTAAGTTTCCCGTCGCTGAAGGCCGGCACCGCCGTCGCGTGCACGGACCAACGCGTCATTCACACCAAGACCTACTCAGGAGAATTACATGAAGCGCCTGGCCCTTGTCGCCGCCGTGCTCGTCATCGCTGCCTGCAGCACGAAGGAGACCCCGAAGGCTGACACCGCCGCCCCCGCCATGGCTCCCGCCCCGGCCATGACCGACACCGGCATGAAGATGGATTCGGCCGCCGCCAAGATGGACACGGCCGCGAAGAAGGCCGATACGGCCGCCGCGAAGGCGCAGGACGCCTCCAAGACGGCTGGCTCTGCCGCGAAGGCCGCGAAGAAGCACTAAGCGTCTTCCTCCAACGTCAGCGGGGCGCTGCACTCTCGGGAGTGCAGCGCCCCGTTTGACGTTCGGCGCGTCATGGGTCGTCAGTGATGCAGTGCCCACCACCGAAACGCATCCGGCACTCCCGTCTCGTGCCGTACCGGCGGCGCCCAGCCGAGCTCGCGGCGCGCGCGCTCCGACGAGAAGGGATTGTCGCGCGAGATGAAGTCGAGTGACGCCGACCCGACCGCGTTGTACCGGGTGCCGAAGAGCAGCGGCGCCACGAGCTGGAACACACCGAGCCCCGCGCGCGCCAGGCCGCGCGGCACCGGCACCTTGTGCATGCGCACGCCGAGCCCCGCGCAGCCGAGCCGGAAGAACTGCTCCACGGTGACGTCGAAATCGTTGGCGAGATTGTAGGCGCGGCCCCCCGCGGCATCGGTCGCGGCGGCGCGTACCATCCCGTCGGCGACGTTGGCCGCATGCACCACGGCGAGCGTCGAGCGCCCGCCACCGACGAGCGGCACGAAGCCTCGCTGAAGCAGCCGAGCGAGTCGCGGCACGAACTGCCGATCGTGCGTCCCGTAGATCACGCACGGCCGGACCGCCGTGGCCCACACTCGCCCCGCCGCGTGCGCGGCCAGCACGAGCGCCTCGGACTCGCGTTTGGAGCGCGCGTAAAAAGCATTGTCGCCGAGCGGGGCGAGAGACGATTCCTCGTCGGTCTTCGCGCCGCTCTCCCGGTACCGCGCCGCGCCGCCGTACACGGCCACGCTGCTGACGTGCACCAGTCGCGCCTTGGCGGCGGCCGCCGCCGAGATGGCGTTGCGGGTGCCTTCGATGTTCGGCTTGCGAAATGCGTCCCACCCACCGCTCGGCGTCACGGCGGCCGCGGTGTGGAAGACGACGTCGCAGCCCCGTGCCGCCCGCGCGAAGCCGCTCGGCTCGAGCGTGTCGCCCGTCGCGAGCTCCACCCCGGCGCGGCTCAAGGCGCCGGCACGCGCCGGTTCGCGCACGAAGGCGCGCACAGCCCATCCGTCGCGCCGCAGCCGCTCGACGACGTGGTGGCCCAGCAGCCCCGTGGCGCCTGTCACGAGGGCGGTCGGCACGGACTACTGGATGGCGAAGGGCAGTGCGGCGACGTCGACGCGCCGCTCGACCTGGCCGGCGACGTCATCGGGCGCGATCGCGTCGTCGCGCCACCGGGCCACGAGCGTCGTGCCGGGCGCCACCTCTCGCCGCACCATCGCGAGCGCGATCCCGCCCAGCATCGGCGAGCGCACGGCCGACCGCACGTCGCCGACGACGGCGCCCTCGGCGTCGTGCAGCGTCGCACCGCGCGGCGGCGGCTCGACGCCGGGCGCGCGGACGCCACGGAGATGCTTGTTGACGTGCCCGCGGAAGTGCACGCGCGCCACCGTCTCCTGCCCGACGTAGCACCCCTTCGTGTACGAGATCGCGTGCAGCTCGTCGAAGTTCGCCTCCTGCGGGATGGTGGAGTCGTCCATGTCGAGCCCCCACTCGGGACGACCGGCCTCCACGCGCGCGATCTCCCACGCCTCGAGACCGGCGGGCGTCGCGCCGGCCTCCATCGCGCGCCGCCACAGCGCGTCGTGCTGCTCCGCCGGCACGATCAGCTCGAATCCCTCGATGCCGAGCTCCGGGACGCTCGCCACGAGCACGCGTGCGCCGTCGATCTCCACCGTGACGTGCGCGTAGGGCGGGAGCGCCGTGAGCGCCGACGACTGCACACCGGTGATCGTGGCGACGACGTGCCGCGCGTTCGCGCCGAACACGCCGATGTCGCGCAGGCGCGTGGTCTCGTCGGTGTGCGGTGCGATGCGCGGGTTGACGTATTTCTTCACCATCGCCGCCCACGCGGCGGCCGCCCGTGCCGGCACGTCGACGAGCACGGAGCCCTCCTCGACGAACACGCGCACGTCGGCGACGATCTTGCCCTTGGCGGTGAGCGCGGCGGCGTAGCAGCCCTGACCCGGCGCGAGCGCCGCGACGTCGTTCGTCACGAGACCGGCGACCATCTCGGCCGCCCGCTCCCCGCTCACGCGCAGGCGGCCGCGGTGACTGCGGTCGAACAGGGCGGCGCGGGCGTGCAACGCGTCGTACTCGGCGGCGACGCTGCCGTAGGCGAGAACCACGCTCCGCCCACCGACGTCGCCGACCGTCGCCTTACCGGCGTGCAGGGTGCGCGTGCTCATCGGCCGGTGCTGGCGGGCACACCGCCCGTGAGCGTGACGACCGTGTCGAGCGTCAGCCCGCACAGCTCGTCCACCGCGCCATCCGCCTCGGCGGCCACGTGCGCCGGCGCGCCGACGGCGAGCGTTCGCACGCCGGCCGAGCGCGCCGCGCGCAGTGCGGGTGCCGTGTGCGTCATCACGACGACGCGATTCGCGCGAGCTGGCCGCAGGCGTGCGAGATGCGTGACCGCGCGCTGCACGAGCGCCGGCGCGGGGGGCGGATCGGTCACGTCGTCGACGGTGAGCACGGTCGCGACGGCTTCCTCCAGCCCCGCCGACCGCAGCGCAAGCTCCGTTTCGGCGCGGCCCGCCTGCGTCACGATCGCGACGCGCGTCCGGTGCGCGGCGCCGGTCACGAAGTCCATCGCGCCCGGCGTCAGCGAGAACCCCTCGGCCACGCGCTCGGTGAAGGCGCGCGCCGCGCGGAGGGCGACGATCTCGGCAAAGGGCGCGTCGTCGCAGCCGGCGGCGCGCACTGCCGCCGCCGCGGCCGACCGCACGTCGAGGCCGGCGCAGCAGGCGTCGTACGCCGCGACCGTCGAGGACACGCCCTCATCGGCCAACGCGCGAAGGAGGGCATCACGGCGCGCCGCACCGGTGTCGGCGAGCACTCCTTCCCAATCGAGGAGCACCGCGTCAAGCATGTGAAGTAAGTAAACGGGAGGCCGTGGAGCGCGCTACGGGCCGCGCCACGGCCCCGGCCGCGCGCTCAGGATCCGCGCTCGGCCGCCGCTTGCGCGGCGTACGATGCATCGAGCAGATCGACCGGATGCACCGCCCGACAGGTCATGCCGGCCCGGTGCAGCCCTGCACCGATCTGCATGAGACAGCCGGGGTTGCCCGTCGCCACCATCGGTGCGCGCGTCGCCGCGATGTTCGCGAGCTTCGGGGCGAGCACGCGATCGCTGACGTCGGGCTCGATCAGATTGTAGATGCCCGCGCTGCCGCAGCAGTGCTCGCTCCCGTCCAGTGGCACCAGCTCCAGTCCGGGCACGGCCGCCAACACACGGAGGGGTGGAGTGGCCAGACGCTGCGCGTGCAGCAGGTGACAGGGGGCGTCGTACGTCACCTTCACCGGCAGCGCACCACCAGGTCGCGGCCCCGCCTCGGCGAGCAGCTCGCTCACGTCGCGCACGCGCGACGCCAGCTTCGCCGCACGCTCGTGCCACGCCGCATCACCGGCGAGCAGCTGTCCATACTCCTTCATCATCGCGCCGCAGCCGGCGGCGTTCACGACGATGTAGTCGGCACGCGACCGCTCGAACGCGGCGATGTTCGCGCGCGCGAGCTGCCGCGCCCCCTCGTCGTCGCCCGCGTGCGCGTGCAGCGCGCCGCAACAGCGCTGGCCGGCTGTCGCGGTCATCGCGTAGCCGTTCGCCGACAAGGCGCGCTCGGTCGCCCGGTTCGTCGGCGCGAACAGTCCTTCCATCACGCAGCCGGTGAGCAGCGTCGCCGTCCCGCGCTCGGCGTCGCTGCGTGGGACATAGCGTGCACGCTTCACCGCGGAGCGCGTCGACTCGAGCATCGCCATCGCGAAGCCGAAGCGACCAGGCAGGCGGGAGAGCAGACGCGACATCCGGGTGGCGCGGGCGATCCGCCCGCCGAGCATGACGAGCCGGAGCAGGGCAGGCCGGGCGAAGGCGAACAGGATGAGTCGCGCGACCGGCGGGTTCGGCTTGACCCGCGTCAGCGTCGCGCGCGTCGCCTCCAGGAGATGGCCGTACGGCACACCGGAAGGACACGCCGTCTCGCACGCGCGGCAGCCGAGGCACCGGTCGATGTGCGTGCGCACATCCCCGTCGTCGACGGGCAGGCTGCCGTCGACGAGGGCACGCATCAGCACGATGCGGCCGCGCGGGCTGTCGTTCTCGTCCTCGAGGGTGAGGTAGGTCGGACAGGCCTGCAGGCAGAACCCGCAGTGCACGCATGCATCGATGCCGGCGCGGGCATCGGAGAGCGGCGTACCGGGGATGGCGCAGGTATCTGGAATGGTCGGAAGCGACGACTTCATGCAGGCTCCCCGAGAATGCCGGGGTTCAGGATACGGTCCGGGTCGAAGGCGTTGCGCACGCGCACGGAGAGCGGGTCGACCGCGGCGGGAGCGACGATCGCGGGCCAGAGCGATGCGGGGAGGCGTTCCACGATCGCCGTTCCGAGATTCTGCAGCGCCCCCACCATACCCCGCAGCCTGGCATGTTCCTCGTCGCCGTCGCCGCTCACGGGAAGGATGCATCGCACGACCCCGCGAGTGAGCGTCGCATGCGCCGACCCGCGCGCCCGCTCCACGATCGCCGACGCGCGCTCCCAGAGCGCTGCGGTGCGGGAGGGCGCGGTGCTCAGGCGGACGACCGCGGATCCGGGCGGCTCCGCTGCGGCGAGCGCCTCCCACATCGAGGCCGGGACCTCGCGCATCGGTCCGAGCGCAGCGAGCGACTCCACGGCGCCGCGGACCAGCGCTTCGTTCCCGCCGAGCCGCACGAGAAGCACCGCTGCATCTCCCACAGCGAGCAGCGCGCCGAGCGCGGGCGACATCAGCTCCGCGGCCATCGGGGTGAACTCCGACGCGCGAAGCCAGGTCCACCCGTCGGCGGCGGACACCTCGACCGCGAAGGTGCGATCCATCTCCGGCAACGCGCGCAGCCGCACGCTGATCTCGGTGAGCACGCCGAGCGTTCCCCACGCGCCGACGTTCAATCGCGTGAGGTCGTAGCCGGCGACGTTCTTCACCACCCGGCCGCCGGCCCGCACGACGTCGGCGGTACCGGTGACGATCTCGCAGCCAAGGACCTGATCGCGCGGCGTGCCGAACGCCGAGGCCAGCGGGCCAGCGGAGCCGGTGGCCACCGTCGCGCCGAGGGTGCCGGTGGCCGAGCCGAAGGGATCGAGCGGCAGCCATTGCCCCTCGGCGCGCGTGATCCGCGCGAGGTCGGCGAGGGTGGTCCCCGCACGCGCCGTGAGCGTCAGGTCGCCGGGTTCGTACTCCACGATGCCGGCGTCCTCGGCGAGGGAGATCGTCTCGAGCGCGCGACATGGACGGCCGGCGTCGAGCCAGTGTCCGCCGCCGACGATGCGCAGCGGCGTGCCCGCGGCTCTCGCCGAGCGCACGCGATCGGCCAGCACGGTCGCGATCTCGCTGGCGGCGTGGACGCTCACGAGCGCGCCGACGGTGCCGCGTGCCATTCCCGGCAGCTGTGCATCGGCACGACCTTTCCGGGGTTCGCGCGGCGCGCCGGGTCGAAGACGTCGCGGAGCGCGCACATCGCCCCCAGCGTCGCCGGCGAGAAGAGCGAGTCCATGTACGGCAGCTTGTCGATCCCCACGCCGTGCTCGCCCGTGATCGTGCCCCCCGCGGCGACGCAGGCCTGCATGATGGCCGCCATCGCGGCGTGAACCCGTGCCGACTCGTCGGGGCTCGTCGCGTCGTAGCCGATGTTCGGGTGCAGGTTGCCGTCGCCCGCATGGAACACGTTGCACACCTTGACGCGATACTCGGCGGCGACGCGCGCGATCTCGGCCAGCATCGCCGGCAGCTTGGTGCGCGGCACGACCGCGTCCTGCACGACGAGGTGGGGCGAGATCCGCCCCATCGCGCCAAAGGCCTTCTTGCGACCCTGCCAGAGTCGCGCGCGCTCGGCCGGATCGGAGGCCGTGCGCACGCCGCGCGCGCCGGCCTCTCGGCAGAAGGCTGCCACGCGGTCGGCGTCGGCATCGATGCCGGCGGCAGCGCCGTCCAGCTCGATGAGCAGGATGGCCGCCGCGTCCACCGGATAGCCCGCCGCGTAGATCGAAGCTTCGACCGCCTGGATCGTCGGACCGTCCATCATCTCCATCGCCGCGGGGACGATCCCCGCCGCCACGATCGCCGACACCGCGTGCGCTGCGGCGTCGAGCGACGAGAAGTCGGCGAGCAGTGTCCGCACGGCCTGCGGATTCCGCGCGAGCCGCACCGTCACGTCGAGGGCGACACCGAAGCACCCCTCCGAGCCGATGAAGGCGCCGAGCAGGTCGTATCCCTCGCATTCGCCATCCGCGTTGCCGAGCGTGACGACGTCGCCGTTCGGCAGGAGCGCGGTGAGGGCGAGCACGTGGTTGAGCGTCACGCCGTACTTGAGGCAGTGCGGCCCTCCCGCATTCTCGGCGACGTTCCCGCCGATGGTGCACGCCGTCTGGCTGGACGGGTCGGGGGCGTAGTGCAGACCGAAGGGCGCGGCGGCGCGACTGAGCGCGGCGTTCACCACCCCGGGCTCGACGAGCGCGCGCTGGTCCTCGGCGTCGATCGAGATGATGCGCGTGAGGCGGTGGAGGCCGAGCAGCACCACACCTTCGGCGAGCGCGCCGCCCGAGAGCCCGGTGCCCGCGCCCCGCGGCACGAAGGGCATTCCGAGCTCCGCGAGCAGCCGCACGACGGCGATGGTCTCGTCGCGCGTACCGGGGAACACGCCGATCGACGGGCGGGCGTGATAGCCGGGCAAGCCATCCGACTCGTAGGTGCGCAGCTCGCCCGCGCGCACAAGCACGCGGCGCTCGCCGACGATGGCGGCAAGGCGCGCCTGCAACGCGGCGTCCGCGTGGGGCAGGGTCGATGCCGTCATGCGCTCAGCCCGTCTCGGCGAGGAGACTATCCGGCGGCGGGAGCACGACCGTCAGCGCATCGCGCTCCAGCGTGTACTCGAGCGGCGCCGACATGGAGACGATCTCGCCGTCCACGGCGACGGTGGCCATGCGGCGCATGTCGATCCGCAGCTCGTCGACGATGAAGCTCTCGAACTCCGGTGTCCGCGCCACCGAGTCCATCCCCTTCGCCACCGCGGCGAGGCCGAGGGCGAGCAGCCGCGCCCGGGAGCGGCCGCGCACGACCATGACGTGCAGCCCCGACTTGCCGCCGCGAATGCGTTGGCCGAGGGAAGGAAGCTGGAGGCCGCGCTCGCCCACGCCGATGAACACGAGCGGCGTGCGATAGATGCGCTTCTGTCCGTCGACGACGAGCTCCACGGCCATCAACCGCAGCGTGAAGAGGATGCGGAAGGCGGCCATCGCCGACGCCACGCGATAGCCGAAGCTCCGCTCGAGCGTCTCGCGCACGCGCACGAACCGCACGTACGCCCCGACGCTGCTCGTGTTGAGGAAGAGCCGGCCGTTCACCATCCCGACGTCGACGCCGCGGCAGGCGCCGGACGACGCCAGCTTGACCGCTTCGACGGCGACGGTGCTGATGCCAAGGTCGCGCGCGAAGTGGTTGAGCGTCCCGCCGGGCAGCACGGCCAGCTCGGCGGGTGATTCCACGAGGGCGGCGGCCGCGGTGGCGATGGTGCCGTCGCCGCCGGCGACGAGAATGCGGCGCGCGCCGCGCGCCGCGAGCTGCTTCACCGTGGCGGCGATCGCCGTCGGCTCGACCTCGTGCACGTCGAAGGCGCCGCTGGCGGCGAGCGCTTCACGCGCCGCGTCGGCGGTGCCCGACGCGACGTTGACGATCGCCGGAATGTATGGGGCAGGCTTGCTCACAGCGCCTCGAAAGGAATGACCTCGCTCAATTTACAGCCGGACAACGACGCGGGGCGGAGAGATCGTCTCTCCGCCCCGCGGTGTCGTCATCTGTCATCCCGCACGAGTGAAGCGAGTGTCGGGATCCCGCTCCTCGAGTCAGGCGGCCTGCCAGAAGCCGGCGAGGGCACGCCCGTCGGGCGATTCGCGAAGCTTCTCGAAGGCCCGCTCGCGGATCTGGCGGATGCGCTCCCGGGTCACCCCCATCAGCGCGCCGATCTTCTCCAGCGTCATCGGCTCGCCGCTCTCGTCGAGCCCGTAGTAGAGGAAGAGGATCTTCCGCTCGCGCGGGGTGAGGTACTTCCGGAAGACGCGCTCGATGAACTCCTTCATCAGCTTGTAGTCCGTCGTGTCCTCGATCTCGGTGCCGTCGACGCCGGCGAAGCGCTCGCCGAGCGTGGAGGCCTCGCGATCCGACCGGTCGATGGGGGCATCCAGCGAGACCTCGGTGCTGGACATCTGCTTGGCGGCACGGACCTGCTCCGGGCTCTCCTCGAGGAGGCGGGAGATCTCGTTCTCGGTGGGGTCGCGCTTGAGGACCTGGGCGAGGATCGTCTCGGCGCGTGCGAGGCGGATGAGCTGCGAGTTCTGGTTGAGCGGGATGCGGACGCTGCGGGTCTGCTCGGCGAGCGCCTTGAGGACGGCCTGGCGCACCCACCACACGGCGTAGGAGATGAACTTCACCCCCTGGTCGGGATCGAACTTGCGGACCGCCTTCAGCAGTCCCTCGTTCCCGATGGCGACGAGCTCGGAGAGATCGAGACCGTGGCCCTGGTACTTCTTCACGTACGAGATGACGAAGCGGAGGTTCGCCGTCACGAGCCGCTCGGCGGCGGCCTCGTCTCCCTTCTGCGCCAGTCGCGCCAGTCGCCGCTCTTCGGCGGCGTCACTGATCAGCGGCAGCTTCTGGATGTCCTGGAGGTACTGATCGAACGCGGTGGAGGGAGACGAACGGAAGTAGCCCTTGGACCTGGTCTCGGTCGCTTGCTCCATACACGCCCCTTACCTGTGCCGGAAGGTGGTCGAGCTGCGCTGCGCTCGGAGCCGCGTCGCTCGGGAGAGTCAGCAGGACGGCCACAGTAATGTGCGGGAAAAAAACCGTCAACAGTGAATTTGGCAGAATGACCCATCCTCCATATTTGTGAGATGCCTAACCTCTGCTACGACAAACACTTGACTCGGCGCACCAGGGGCTCGGTCACGCTGCCCGCGCCGCGGGCGGATTGACTGATGAGTCCGTCACTCGTGCGTGCGGGTGGCATGCATGCGCGAAAAAAGCGGGCACCGCGCCGTCGCGCCATGCCCGCTGAGCTTGCCGAGACGAAGAGGTCAGACCCGCGGGCCCGGCGGGCTCGGCGGATCCTTCATCTTGGTGCGACTCGTCGCCATCAGAATGCCGATGCCGATCAGGACGATCACACCGACCGCGATCCACATCGTGGGGACGTTGAGCAGGTATGCGGCGATCGCCAGCCCCAGGATGAGGATGATGAAGCCGACCAGATACGTGCCGAAGGAGGACATGGTTTTTCTCGTCCGCTGAGGTCGGCGATGATTCGGGGCAAGAGAGGGACCACGGTGAACCGTGAACCGTGAAC
>JABFYH010000001.1 GCA_013361335.1 Gemmatimonadaceae bacterium
CCACCGCACCCGCCTCCGCCCGTCCGCCCACGACGAGGAAGGTCGCCGCGCGCCGGCAGGCGCCCGACCGCAGCGTGCCGCGGGCGACGCCGGCGCCGCCGCCCGCGGCGGATTCCAGCTCGACCGTCCACGTCGACATGCCGAGCAGCTGGGCGGAACAGCGTTGCTCGGCGGCGATCGCACCCAGCGCGGCGAGCGTCGCCGCTCCGACGATCGCGGCGGTGGCGGCGAGAACCGGCCGGTGCGACAGCGCCGAGGCAGCGCAGACGGCGACGGACGCCAGGACGGCGACGAATGCCATCTGCGGCGGAGCAAACCCCGCGAGCAACCCGGCCGTGTAGGCGAGCGCACCGAGCGCGACGAGCGGCATGCACACAACCAGCGCACCCGCGCGCGGCCCAGCGTGACCGATCGTCTGCGTGGACCAGCGGACCGACGCCGACCTGCGCCGGCGGGGATGACGAGCGGCTACCTGATGTCGTTCACCTTCCGCGACACGCCATGCGCTGCCCGCCGCACGCTCACCCCGCCATCGGGAGCGGCTGGCGCTCGCGGACGACGGCGCCGGTGAAGGTCGAGCCGGTGGTCCCGGTCAGCTCGACGGTCAGGTACTGGCCGAGCATCGCCGAGTCGCCCGGCACGAGCACCGTCTTGAAGTCGCGCGTGCGCGTCATGAGCATCGCCTCGCCGCGCTTCGCCTCGCGCTCCACGAGCACCTCGTGCCGCGTGCCGAGGAGCCCCATGTTCCGCTGGCGGGACATCGTGCGCACCGTCTCCACGAGGCGCTGGAGCCGCTCGCTCGCGACGGCGGCCGGCACGGTGAGCTCGGCGGGCATCCGGGTCGCCGGCGTGCCGTCGCGGGGCGAGAAGATGAAGGTGTAGGCGTCGGCGAAGCCGACCTCGCGCACCGCGCTCAACGTCTCCTCGAACTCCTCGTCGGTCTCTCCCGGGAAGCCGACGATGATGTCCGTCGTGAGCGAGACGCCGGGGATGGCGCGCCGGATCCGCTCGACGCAGTCGAGATAGCCCTCGCGCGTGTAGCGCCGCAACATCCGCTTCAGCATGCGCGACGACCCGCTCTGCATCGGCAGGTGGACATGCTCGCATACCGTCGGCACCTCGGCCATCGCGGCGATCACCCGGTCCGAAAAGTCGTTCGGGTGCGGGCTGGTGTACCGCACGCGCCGGATGCCCGGCACCGTGCCGACCGCGCGCAGCAGGTCGGCGAAGTCGTGGGTGCCGTCGGTGTACGAGTTGACCGTCTGTCCGAGGAGCACGACCTCGGACATCCCCGACGCCACCACCTCCCGTGTCTCGCGCACGACCTCCTCGAGGCGGCGGCTCCGCTCGGCGCCACGCGTCGTGGGGACGATGCAGTACGTGCAGCGGTAGTCGCAGCCGCGCTGCACGGGGATCCAGGCCTTCACCTTGTCGAACCGGCGCGGCGTGAAATCCTCGTAGTGCTCCTCGAGGTCGAAGCTCGTCTCGATGGCGCGCTCGCCGCGCCGTGCACCCTCGACGAGCTGCGGCAGCGCGCGATATCCGTCCGGCCCGACGACGAGCGACACGTGCCGCGCCTTCTCGAGCAGCTGCGGGCCGAGGCGCTGCGCCATGCAGCCGGTGACGCCCATGACGGTGTCGGACTTCATGTGCCGCTTGAGCTCACCCAACCGCCCGATCACGCGCTGCTCGGCGTGGTCGCGGATGGCGCAGGTGTTGACGAGGATGACGTCCGCGCCATCCGGCTGCTCCACGGGCGAGTAGCCGGCCGCCGCGAGCTTCCCGAGCATGAGCTCGGAGTCGCTGACGTTCATCTGGCAGCCGTACGTTTCGACGTAGACCGTTGGCATGTCTGAAGATAATGGCGAAGCGCCGTCACTACGTACTGATCGGAGCGGTGTCGGCCGGCGGCCGCACCGGCAGCCAGAAGTGGAACGCGCTTCCCACCATCTCGCCCCCGCTCTTCACCCAGATGCGGCCGCCGTGCGCTTCCACCACCAGCTTGCAGAAGGCCAGCCCCAGCCCCGAGCTGCGGACGCGCGGGATGTGCGGCGTCTTCACCTGCTCGAACTTGCGGAAGATGATGTCGTGGTATTCCACCGGAATGCCCACGCCGTCGTCGGCCACGGTGAAGAGCGTCCCCTCGTTGTCGCGCCGCGCGCCCAGCGTCACCGTCACCGCGCGCGCCGAGTGGCTGAGCGCGTTCTGCACCAGGTTGCTGAACACGCGCTTGAGCAGCGCATGATCCGCCTCGATCACCGGCGCGTCGTCGGCCGCTTCGACGACCGCGGTGGCGCGCTCCTGCTGGAAGCGGATGTCCCACTCGTGGCGGACCTCGGCCAGGAACGCCGCCGGGGCGATCGGCTTGAGGTTGAGGGTGAGTCGCGTCTCCTCGAGCCGCGCCACCTCCAGCAGATCCTCGATCAGCCCCAGCAGGTCCTCCGCCCGACTCTCCGCATCGCCGAGCGCGCCGCGCTGGCTCGTCGTCAACGGGCCGAAGTCGCCGTCGATCATCATCTCCATCGCGCCGATGATCGACGTCAGCGGGGTCTTCAGGTCGTGCACGATCATCTTCATGAGATCGTCGCGGACCTTCTCGAGCTCCTTCTGCTTGCGCAGGCTCTCCTCGAGCGCGTCGGTCGCCGCCTTCAGCTTGAGCAGCGACCGCACGCGCGCACCCAGCACCAGGCGGTTGTGCGGCTTGGTCAGGAAATCGTCCCCGCCCGCCTCGATCGCCTTCACACGGTCGGTCGTGTCGTTGAGCGCCGTGACGAAGATGACCGGGATGCGCGCCGTGCGCGGGTCGCGCTTGATCCGGCGGCACACCTCGAACCCCGTCGAGCGGTCGTCGACGCCCAGGTCGCCCGCCGGCATCGAGACGTCGAGGATGCAGAGGTCGGGCATCTGGTCGAAGCAGATCTGCACCGCCGAGGGCCCATCCGATGCCGCGATGGCGCGGAAGCCGAGCACGTGAAGCTGGTCGAACAGCAGCTCCACGTTCGCCGGCACGTCGTCGGCGACGAGGATGATCGGCGCGTCAGTGGGCGGGGGCGCGAGATCGGTCATCGGCTCATGGTCGGACCGTGATGCCGACGCTCAACGTCCACGCGTTCTCCTCCACCGCCGTCGCGGACGAGCGGCGCGTCGCGCGGATCGCCGCCAGGTCGAGCGCCGCACGTCCGCGCGCCAGCAGTGTGCCCGCGCCAAGCGAGTAGCTCTTCTCGCTGACGCTCGCCGACGGCCCGAAGCCCCCGCCGGCAACGATCGGACGCACGTCGAAGGGGAGCGTCCGCCAGCGCGCACCGGCGCGGAGCTGGAGCGACCGGCTGCCGAAGCGCGGGCCAAGGACGTCCGCGCCGATGCTGGTGTCCCACCCCTCGGAGATGGGCAGGCCGGCCGAGCCGAGCCCCTTCATGTCCGACCACATCTCCTTCGCCGTCCGGACAGCCAGCGACGTGCCGCGGATCCCGAGGAACGCCGCGCTGAGCGCGAGCCGATCCGGGACGTGCGCGCTGGCAAGGGTCGTGTCGCCATGCTTGAGCGACAGCGGGCCCCCGCGCCGATACGACGCCGCCACCACGCCATACCGGCCGGCATACGCCTCGACGCCACCCGAGAACGCGTTCCCGACGTAGCTCACGGTGGCGGTATCGCGAATGGCCGCGTAGCGGGTGCTGTCGTCGAACCGCTGCTGGCTGGTGAGCCGGTTGTCGCCCGTGATGGCGTGGCCGGCCAGGCCGAGGTGCAGCCAGGGGGCCGGGGCCCAGGCGAGGGCGAGGCGGATGTCGCCGATCGCGCCGTCGCTGGTGAAGGTGTTGGTCGACGTCACGACGTCGGTGCCGACGAGCTGCGAGCCGCGCCCCACCGTCTCGAACGAGCGGTCGAGCAGGTTGGAGACGCTCACGCCCGCGAACAGCGAGGCGGTGAGCGGGATACCACCGGCGACCAGCGGATAGCGCGCAATGGTGGAACGATCCGACGCGCTCCCGAGGCGGATCGTCCGGTACTCCGGCTCGGCCTGGAAGTAGAGCGCCGACGCGCCGAGGTTGATCAGCGCCGCTGGGTTCGTGACCGACAGCGGATCGATCTCGGCGAGGGCGCCGCCGGTGCCGAGGGTGCGGGTGCTCATCTGCCCGGACGGATAGCCGAAGCCCTGGGTGCTGAGCGTGCCCTGCGCCCGAGCGGCGGCGGGCAGCACCAGCAGCGTGGCGGCGAGGACGCGCGAAAGGGATGGCATGGTCACGGGAGTCCGAAGCCGCGGCGCGGCACGTAGGTGAGGCGCAGCCGCGGCCGCAGGTCCGCCGGCGCGTCCGCCGAGAAGAAGTTCAGCTCACCGGCCAGCAACCCCTCTTCCGCGGCGCGGATGACCAGCGCGCGGGGCGTGCGCTTCGTGCCGACGATGCGCCAGGCACGGACGATGTTGACGATCTCCACCGACCGGAATCCGCTGTCGCGCGGGACGAGCCGGAGGGTGTCCACGCGGAAGGCGAGCACCGACCCGAGGAACTGCGAGGCGGTGTAGATGTCCGTCACCGCGGCGCCGGCGACGACCGGTTGGGTGATCACGGTGATGGTGTCTCGATTACCGCCCAGGAAGCGTGAGGGTCGCTGGGTGAGCTGGAGCGACGCGCGAATGACCTGCACCGAGTCGAGCACGATGCCCGGGATGTCGAACCGCAGATAGCTGCGAGCGCCGGCGATGCCGCCGAGGGCGAGCCGATCCGAGGGCGGTGGCGGAAGGGCGCCGGCGGCGTGGAGCGGATAGAGGAGCAGGCTCGAGGCGATCGACGCCGCGTCCTTCGGCGTGTGCGACGACGGGAAGACGGTATCCGGCTTGACGGTCGTGTCGGCCGAGACCCGGAACCGGACGCGCGGCTGGAACTGGCTGCCGGTGACGAGCAGCGACGCGCTCTGGCCTACCGGAGTGCGCATGCGCAGCCCGATCCGGAGATGCGCGCCGGCGCGGATCTTTGCCAGCACGACCTCCTTCTGCAGCGGCAGTCGGAGCGTGTCCTTCACGTCGGCGGGAAGATACGTCGCGCTGCCGATGAGGCGGTCGTCGCGGAAGAGCGGCAGCAGCGTCGCCGGCACCGTGTCGGCGGCGGTGGTGTCGACGTCGAATGCCTCGATCGTGACCGGCACGGTCGGCTTGTGGAACGTCGTGTCGACGCGGAACAGGTACGTCGCGCTGTCGACGAAGGCGATCAGGCTGTCGGGCTGCGGTGCCGGCGGCACGAAGGTCGACGGCAGGGTATCGAACCGCGCGATGATGCGGACGTCCGCCGTATCGCCCCGCGCGACGAGCGCGATGTCGCGCGACCCGCCCAGCAGCGGGAAGCCGGTGAAGGTCGTGTCGAGCACCAGCGCGCCGGTGAGCACGGTGTCGCGCAGCGTCGCGCTCTGGTCCGTGCACAGGTCCGGGCAGGCGATCGAGCTGCTCACCTGCTCCGAGCAGCCGAGCGCCAACAGCAGGGCGGCGCCGAGCGCCCCCCGGGAGATCCAGTCAGACACTGCGTACACTCCGTTCACCGTGCCGGGCGCGTCATCGGCGCCCCAGCGACGAGGGGGTAAAGGCTTCCGGTAAAAGTTCCGACATCGTCCAGCGCGCGTCCGCACCGCTGCGCGTCACGCTCACCACCTCGAGCTCGGGCGCGAACTCGACCATGACCTGCCGGCAGATCCCGCACGGCGACGCCGGACGGTCCGCCTCCGTCGCGATGACGAGCGCGGTGAAATCCCGAACGCCGCGCGCGACCGCCGCGGCGATGGCTCCGCGCTCCGCGCAGATGCCCGCCGGATACGACGCATTCTCCACGTTGCACCCTTCGGTGATGCTGCCGTCGGCGGCCAGCAGGGCCGCACCGACCCGGAACCCCGAGTAGGGGGCGTAGGCCCGGTCCATCGCCGCCATCGCGCGCTCCACCAGCACCGAGCGCTGGCGCGACCCGACCGCCAGCGCGTCCGTGCGCGTCGTCAATGCCCACGCTCCAACGTCGGCAGGAACGACTGGCCCCGTCCACGGAACCCCACGTTCAGCCATTCCGCCACCGTGGCCCCGAGGTCCGAGAAGGTCTGCCGCACGCCCAGCGCGACCGGGTGCACGGACTCGCCGAGCACCAGCAGGGGCACGTTCTCCCGCGCGTGGTCGCTGGAGGGCGTGGTCGGATCGTTCCCGTGGTCGGCGGTGATGAAGAGCAGATCGTCCTCGCGGAGTGCCTCGCGGATGGCCGGCAGGGCGTCGTCGAACTCGCGCAGCGCGCGCTCGAACCCCTCCGCGTCGTTGCGGTGGCCGTACAGCGTGTCAAAATCTACAAGGTTGGCGAACAGCAACCCACCCTGGCTCCCGCGCAGCCACTCGAGAATGCCCCGGATCCCCTCCGCGTTGCTCGCCGTGTGGCGGGCACGCAGATGCCGGCCGGCGAAGAGATCGTCGACCTTGCCGACGCCAGCGCGCGGCACGCCCGCGGCGGCCAGCGCGTCGATCAGCGTCTCGCCCGGCGGCTCCAGGGAATAGTCCCGCCGGTTCGACGTGCGCTCGTAGGCACCGGCGGTCCCGATGAATGGCCGGGCGATGACCCGTGACACGTCGTGCGGGGCGACGAGCTGCCGTCGCGCCGTCTCGCATGCCGCGTAGAGCTCCTCGAGCGGCACCACCTGCTCGTGCGCCGCCACCTGGAAGACCGAGTCGGCGGAGGTGTACACGATCCACGCGCCGCTCCGCTCATGCTCGCCGCCGAAGCGCGCGATGATCTCCGTTCCGCTCGCGGCGACGTTGCCGATCACGCCACGCTTCGTCGCCGAGGCGAAGGCCTGGATCACGCTCGCGGGGAAGCCGTTCGGATACGTCGGGAAGGGGCGAGCGAGGTGCAACCCGGCGATCTCCCAGTGGCCGGTCGTGCTGTCCTTCCCCGCCGACGCCGGCTGCATCGTCCCCCACGCTCCATCGGGCTCCGGGACGGGCGGAACGCCCGGCAGCGTGGCCAGGCATCCGAGGCCGGCGGCGGTGAGGTGCGGGAGGCGCAGCCCGCCACGGGCGCGCGCCAGGTTGCCAAGGGTATCGCTCCCCTCGTCGCCGTAGGCGGCAGCGTCGGGTGCCGCCCCCACGCCGACGCCGTCGAGCACGAGGATCACGGCCCGCCGTCTCATACCGCGGCCACCGGCGCCTCCTCGGAGGCATAGCGGCGCGGCAGCCGCAGCTTGAGGCCGGTCAGCACCTCGTATGGCGACAGCTCCGCCGCCGCCGCGAGCGCGCTCACGGTGATCACCTCACCTCCCTCGCGGCCCAGCAGCGTCACCACGTCACCCAGCGCAGCATCGGTCTCCGTCACATCGAACATCGTCATGTCCATCGTCACCCGTCCGGCGACGGGGACGCGCCCGCCGCGCAGCAGCGCCTCACCACGGTTGCTGAGGTTGCGGCGGTAGCCGTCGGCATACCCCACGGGCACGGTGGCGATCCGCCGCGGTCCGTCCGCCCGCCAGGTGGCGTCGTAGCTCACGGTGTCCCCCGCGGGTACCGTGCGCAGCTCGACGATGCGCGCGCGCACGCTCACCACAGGCTCGGGCACGAGCGGCCCGCCCTCGATGCCGGCGACGCCGTAGAGGAAGATCCCGGGGCGACAGAGGCTCCAGCGCGACGGCGCGCGTCGTTCGACCGCGGCGCCGTTCTCGGCGTGGACCAGGCTCGGGCGGCTCGGGAGGGCGGCGAGCGCCGAGTCGAAGCGCCGCTCCTGGACGTCGCGGCTGTCGTCCGCGAGCTCGGCGGAATGGAAGTGTGTGAACACCCCCTCGGGCGCGGCGCGCGCGAGGAGGTCGCGATTCGCCTCGACCGCGTTCCATGCCATGCCCGCGCGGGACATGCCCGTGTCGATCTGGAGATGCCAGGGCCGCCCCGTGCGCGCCCACGACTCGATGACGGCAGGGTCGCCGAGCGCGGGGGTGAGATTGGCGCGGCGCAGCGCGTCGATCTCGGTGCGGAGGATGGGGGTGAAGACGATGATCGGGCGCGTGATGCCGCCACGCCGGAGCTCGTCGCCTTCGGCGGTCGTCGCGACGCCGTAGCCCCAGGGCTCGAGCGACTCGAGCGCGAGCGCGGCACGAAGCCCGCCGAGGCCGTACCCGTCCGCCTTGACCATCGGGAGCAGGGGCACGCCCGCACGTGCCGCCACGGCAGCCCCGTTGCGGCACAGCGCGCCCAAGTCGATCTCGACCCAGGCGCGTGTCATGGGACGGCGCGATTCGCTATCATGTGACGACTGAAGAAGATACGGACCGGAGGAGAGCGATGCAAGAAAAGGCGGGGCTCGCGGAGAGCCTCGAGCTGATGAAGGATCTGCGCAAGCGCTGCGACTGGGACGCGGCGCAGACGCACGAGTCGCTGCGCCCGTACCTCATCGAGGAAGCGTACGAGGTGGACGACGCGATCCGGGCAGGCAACGACAGGCTGCTTCGCGAGGAGCTCGGCGACCTGCTCCTTCAGGTGCTCTTTCACAGCGTCGTCGCCGAGGAGCGTGGAGCGTTTGACTTCGGCGACGTAGCAGAAGGTTTCCTCGCGAAGATGAAATCCCGCCACCCGCATCTCTACGACGGCGGCCCCCGTCAGAGCTGGGAGGGGATGAAGGCGAAGAAGCGGGCGAGCATCGTCGACGGCCTTCCCGCCGATCTCCCTGCCCTGCACCGCGCCTTCCGGCTCCAGGATCGCGCCGCGGGCGTGGGGTTCGACTGGCCTGACGCAACGGGCCCAGCGAACAAGGTGGAGGAGGAGCTGGCCGAGGTGCGGGCGGAAGTCTCGGCGGGCGCGCATGCGGCGGGGTATGGTGTCCCCGATCCGAAGCTGGAAGAGGAGCTCGGCGATCTTCTCTTCTCGGTGGTCAACCTCTGCCGCAAGCTCGGCGTCCACCCGTCGCTCGCGCTGGACAAGGCGAACGTGAAGTTCGCGGAACGCTTTCGGTCGGTCGAGTCGCTGGCGAAGGCGCGCGGGATCGACGTGACGACGGCCGGTCTCGATGTCCTGGACGGTTTGTGGGATGAGGTAAAACAGGTGAACGGTGAACCCTGAACCGTGACTGCCTTTCCCGCAGTACGGTTCACCGTTCACGGTTCACGGTTCACGGCCTCAATCGGTGCATCATTCGCGGGAACGCGATCACCTCGCGGATGTGCGGGATCCCGCAGATCCACGCGACCGTGCGCTCGAGCCCGAGTCCGAAGCCGGCGTGGGTGAAGGTGCCATAGCGCCGGAGGTCGAGGTACCAGTCGTAGGCCTCCATCGGGAGGCCCTCCTCCTTGATGCGCGCGACCAGCTTGTCGTAGTCGTCCTCGCGCTGCGAGCCGCCGATCATCTCGCCGAACCCCTCCGGCGCCAGCAGGTCGTCGCAGAGGACGGTGCGCGGGTCGTCCGGGTTCTCCTTCATGTAGAACGCCTTCGCTTCCTTCGGATAGTTGAAGACGAACACCGGCTTGTCGTAGTCCTCGACGATCAGCGCTTCGTCCTCCGCGCCGAGGTCGTCGCCCCACTTCGTGTCGCTCCCCTTCTTCTGCACGAGCGCCACGGCATCCGAGTAGTTGAGCCGTGGAAAGGGCGCCCGGATGCGCTCGAGCTTCGCGACGTCACGCTCGAGCTCCGCGAGCTCCGGCTTGCGGCGCTCGACGACGCGCTGCACGAGAAACTCCACGAACTCCTCCTGCAGCTTCATGTTCGCCTCGGAGTCGTTCCACGCCACCTCGGGCTCGATCATCCAGAATTCCGTCAGGTGGCGGCGCGTCTTGGACTTCTCCGCCCGGAAGGTCGGGCCGAAGGTGTAGATCTTCCCGAACGCCGCCGCCGCCGCCTCGCCGTAGAGCTGCCCCGTCTGCGCCAGATAGGCGTTGCCCTCCTCGAAATACTCGGTAGCGAAGAGCCCGGAGCGCTCGCCGATCGCCGCGGTGAGGATCGGCGTGTCGACGCGCAGAAAACCGCGCTCGTAGAAGAAGTCGTGGATCGCCTGCTCGACCTCGTTCCGGATCACCATGATCGCGCGCTGCCGCGACGACCGGAGCCAGAAGTGCCGGTGGTCGAGCAGGAAGTCGATCCCGTGCTCCTTGGGCTGGATCGGGTAGTCGCTCGGGCTGGTGCCGACGATCTGGAGATCGCTCACCCCGATGTCGAGCACCCCGGGCGCGCGGGGATTCTCGCGTGCTTCACCGGTGATCGCGACGGAGGTCTCCGTGGTGAGCTCGGCGAAGCGCGCCCAGAGCGCATCACCCACCTGGTGCTTCACGAACACCGCCTGCGCCGTGCCGGTGCCGTCGCGCAGCGTGGCGAAAGCCACCTTGCCCGACGACCGGACATGCGTGACCCAGGCGCGGACAGTGACGGGGCGGCCGAGATACGCGTTCAGCTCAGCGATGCGAACGGAGGGAACGGTGGACATGTCGCGGGTGACGGACGAGTGGCGCGGAGGTCGCGCCACGCCTAGAATCCCGAACAGGCGCGTCGAGCGATGCGAGGCCGCATCGGCGTCGCCCTGAGGGCCGAGCTTCCAATGGTACACGCCCTCCCGGGTGCGGCAAAGGGCGGTCTCGGCCAGCTCCTTGCATTGCGCGTTCGCATTCCTATCCGCACCTGCCAGCATTCGACATGACCCTGCGCTCGAGGCTCGCCCTCGGCCTCGTCATCATCGCCGCCGTTCTCGTGGTGCCGCTCGTGGTGGCGCGCGCCTCCATGCAGCGACTTCACGGCCAGGTGCGGAGCCTCCGGGAGGGCGAGTTCCAGGCGTCGTTGGTGCTCGGCCGGCTGCGCGATGCCCTGGGCGACGTGCGGCAGCGCGAGGTGGCGCTGAGCGTCGTCAAGAGCGACACCGTGCACGCCCAGCTCCGCGAGGCGCTCGCGCGAGCGGAGGCGCTGGCCGATTCCCTCGGCCGCTACCAGCTCGACAGCGCGGCGCGGCGCATCCACCGCGACCTGGCGACGATCCGTCCGGCCAGCGAGTCGGAGTTCGTCGCGATGCGTGGGGGGCGCACGGCGCAGGCGGACTCGATCTCGCAGCGCACGATCGGGCCGGCGCTGCGCGACGCGGATCGCGCCCTGTCGCCCGCGGAGCAGGTGCTGCGGTCGCGCACGACCGACCGCGTCTTCGCCGCCGAATCGGCGCTCGGGCGGGCCGAACAGATCTCGCTGGGCGCCCTGCTCATCGCGCTCGTCCTCGCCGCGGTGATCGCCCTCTGGCTCACCCGATCGATCAGCCGCCCGGTGACGGCGCTGGAGGAAGGAATGCGCGCAGTCGCCGATGGCGACCTCGGCCATTCACTGTCCTATGGCGCCGACCGGCGCGACGAGTTCGGCCGGCTGGCGATCAGCTTTCGCGAGATGAGCCGCCAGCTGGCGGAGCTCGACAAGCTGAAGGCGGAATACGTGTCGATCGCGTCGCACGAGCTCAAGACGCCGATCAACGTCATCATGGGCTACCTCCAGCTCATGGAGGAAGGGGTCTTCGGGCCGATGACGGCCAAGCAGCGCGAGGTGGCGGGCACGATCGCCGCCCAGGCGAACACCCTCGCCCGGCTGGCCTCACAGTTGCTCGACGTGAGCCGGTTCGAGGCCGGCGGCGGACGCATCGAGCCGCGGCGGGTGCAGCTGCCGGCGATGCTGGACGAGCTGGAACGCACCTTTCACGTGCTGGCCGTGCAGCGCGACATCACCTTCCGCATCATCCGGCAGCCGGGCCTGCCCGAGACCGTGATGTGGGACTCCGAGCGGATCAACGAAGTGACGGGCAATCTCCTCTCCAACGCCTTCAAGTTCACCCCCGCCGGCGGCACGGTCGAGCTGACGGCGGCGCCGGCGGACAGCTCGGTGCTCATCCAGGTGCGCGACACGGGCGCCGGCATCCCGGCGGAGCAGCTCCCGCACGTCTTCGAGAAGTTCTATCAGGCCGACAACCAGCGGTCCGCCTCAGCGAAGGGCACGGGGCTCGGCCTCGCGATCGCGAAGGAGATCGTCGAGGCGCACAACGGGCAGATCCGCTGCGAGAGCAGCGTCGGCCGCGGCACCTTGTTCACGCTCCTGCTGCCCATCTCGGCGCAGAATCGGCGGCGCACGAGCACGCCGCACGATTACATCACCGAACCCACGGCATGACGACTCTCCGGACCATCACTCGCCTCGCCGGCGCAGCGGCGCTCGTCGCCGTCGCCGGCTGCGCACAGCTTCGCGCGGCGAACGCCGGCCCCGTGCAGCCCATGGAGGGCCAGCTCACGGCGACCCTCCACCAGGCCGATGCGGAAGCGCTCGCGATGCGCTTCGGCGTCGCCGATCGGCTGCTCGCCGAGTTCGCCGAGACGCACCCGGATACGCCGGAAGCGTTGGAGACGGCGTTCTGGCGTGCGCTGTTCAAGCTGGACCCCTCCAATCAGACCGCGACTCGGCGCGACGCCGCCGCGCTGCTCGACGGCTACCTGAACGGCAGTGCCGTGGTCACGCATCGCGGCGCGGCCCTCGCGCTGCGCCGGTTCGCCGCGGCGGCGGACCGGCCGGTGGCGGCTGCGCCCACC